>WRFI01000136.1 GCA_009778875.1 Propionibacteriaceae bacterium
CTACCAGGACGACCTGTGCTTCAGTTTTGAGATCGGCGCCCCGCCCGACACGCACAACATTGAGGGACAGCGCTGGGGCCTGCCTCCCTTCAACCCGCGGAACTTGCAGCACGACGATTTCCGACCTTTCGTCGCCATGGTGCACGCCGGGCTCAGCGCCGCGCGGGCCCTGCGCATCGACCACGTCATGCAGTTGTGGCGGCTGTACTGGGTGCCGGTCAACGGTTCGGCGGCCGACGGGGCGTACGTCTACTACCCGGTGGACGCGATGCTGGCGATCCTGCGCGTCGAGGCCGCCCGGGCCGATGCCTGGATCGTCGGAGAAGACATGGGGACGGTCGCGGCCGGCGTCCGCGAAACCATGGCGGCCATCGGAATGTTGGGCAACCGGTCGGCCATGCGGACGAACATCAACGATTTCCCCGAGCTGGGTGTGGGCACGTCGTCCACCCATGACCAGGTGACGGTGGCCGGCCTGCTGACCGGCGCCGACGTGGACGAACTGAACCGCATCGGCAAGGACGCCGACTTCACCCAGATCGCCAACACCCGCCGCGGCCTGGCGGAGCTGGCCCAGATCGATCCGGACAAGCCCGGCGCCGACATCACCCCGGACGACATCCACGACGCCGTCGTCGCCCGGTATCAGATGCTGGCCCACGCCCCGTCCCGCATCGTCGTCGTCGGCCTTGAAGACGCCGCCATGGTGCGCGAGCGTCCCAACATGCCGGGCACCGTCGACGTCTACCCGAACTGGTGCCTGGCCCTGCCCGAACCGGTCGACAAGGTGATGGCGTCAAGCCTGTCAGTCGACCTCGTCAACCTGATGACCGACGCCCACCGCTAGGCTGAGGCCATGCAGCACCGGCCCACCCGATGAAGCCCAGTAGGCTTGAACCCATGGAAGATTATCGGGCCGAGTTGGTCACATGGATCAAACAGTTGGCCGTCGTGCGCGGCCAGGTGACGTTGGCGTCCGGCCGTCAGGCCGACTACTACGTCGACATGCGGGCCGTCACCCTGGACGGACGGTCAGCGCCGCTGGTCGGGCGGGTGATGCTCGAGCTGGTGTCAGATCTCGACTTCGACGCCGTCGGCGGACTGACGATGGGTGCCGACCCCGTCGCCCTGGCGATGGTGCATGCCCACGCGGCGATGAACACGCCCGGCAATCTGGACGCCTTCGTCGTCCGCAAAGAGGCCAAGACGCATGGGCTGAACAAGCAAATTGAAGGCCCCTCAGTGACCGGACGACGAGTGCTCGTCGTCGAGGACACCTCGACCACCGGCGGTTCGCCGCTGACCGCCGTCGAAGCGTTACGCGCGGCCGGGGCGACGGTCGTGGCAGTCGCCGTGGTGGTTGATCGCGACGCCGGTGCCAAAGAAGCCATTGAGGCCGCCGGCCTGGAATACCGCGCGGCCTTCGGCCTAACAGATCTTGGCCTGTAGAGCCCGCCGGTTGACATGGCGGGCGGAACGCCGGTTCGAGCTGGCGACGGCGCAGACGCCTGCCCAAGCCGGGTGGCCACTTGATCACGCGTCGAGTACGGTGCCTGTGCGCTCGGGCCGGCTGGAGCCCGCCGCGTCAACCACCCCGTCGGCTCCGCCGCCACCCCTCCCCAGAGGGGAATTTTCCGTGGCTACGGCGCTGCACCTGCTGGGGGACCGCCGGTTGACATGGCGGGTGGAACGCCGGTTCGAGCTGGCGACGGCGCAGACGCCTGCCCAAGCCTGGTGGCCACTTGATCGTGCGTCGAGTACGGCGTCTGTGCGCTCGGGCCGGCTGGAGCCCGCCGCGTCGACCCCCAAAGAGCTCGCCTCTCGCTGTAGGCTAGGTCTTATGTTGACAGTCATCATTGTCTTGATCATTATCATCGTGGTAGTTCTCGCATTCGGCATCGCCCAGTACAACGGCCTAGTCTCGCTGCGCAACAAGCTGCAGGAAGCCTGGCGCCAGGTGGATGTTGAGCTGAACCGCCGCTACGACCTGATCCCCAACCTTGTCAGCACCGTACAGGGTGCGGCAAAGTTCGAGCAGTCGACGCTCGAGCAGGTGATCGGTCTGCGCAACCAAGCCAAGGCCCTATCGGGCGGGGACGCCACCGACCAGCGCGGCCAGATCGAAGGCCAGTTGACCCGCGCCGTCAATAACATCCTCGTGACGGCCGAGGCCTACCCCGAGTTGAAGGCCAACGCCAGCTTCCAGCAGTTGCAGTCTCAGCTTTCCGAGACGGAAGACCGCATCGCCAACTCGCGGCGCTATTACAACGCCGTCGTCGGCAACTACAACACCAAGACCGAGGCTTTCCCGTCTAACCTGTTTGCCAACGCCTTCCACTTTGCGAAGGCCGGCTACTTCGAGGTGGACGATCCGACCGTGCGCCAGGCCCCCCAGGTGGACTTTCAGCAGCTCAACGGGACGACGTCCCTGCCGCCGACACCGGCGCCCGCGCCAGCGCCAACCATCGACTTCAGTCAACCCCAGCCGCCTACTGCTGCCTAATAACTTCCTAAAAGGAACGATCAAAAAGCGATCAGAGTGTGATTTGCCTGGCACAACTGCCTAAGCTGATCACTACCTATGCACACCGCGCGGGGCTGGTTTTGCCTGGCGCAGGCGGATCGTCAGGTCCGGAACCGGAGGCCCGAAGGGGCCGACGAAAGGAGTAGGCATGAGCGAGTCCCCCGACTCAGGTTCTTCCGGGACGCCTATCATGCTCGGTGATCGCTACCGCCTCGATGAGATAATCGGGCGTGGCGGTATGGCTGAGGTTTGGCGAGCTTGGGACACCCGCCTCGGGCGAGACGTGGCCGTGAAACGGTTGCGAGTCGACCTGGCCACAGACCCGACTTTTCAGGCTCGCTTCCAGCGGGAGGCCCAATCGGCGGCCGGCCTGAACCACCCCAACATCGTCTCTGTCTACGACACCGGCGCGCAGGTCGACCCGTCCACTGGTGTGGACATCCCGTACATCGTCATGGAGCTGGTGCAGGGCACCACATTGCGCGAGTTGCTGAAGGACGGGCGCCAGATCCTGCCGGAGCGGGCGCTGGAGTTCACCGTCGGCGTGCTTGACGCGATCGCGTACGCCCACCGTCATGGCATTGTGCACCGCGACATCAAGCCGGCCAACGTCATGCTGACGACGACGGGCCGCATCAAGGTGATGGATTTCGGTATCGCCCGGGCTGTCGCCGACACGTCGGCCACGATGACGCAGACGGCCGCTGTGATCGGCACCGCGCAATACCTGTCACCAGAGCAGGCCCGCGGCGAGACGGTTGACGCGCGAAGCGACATCTACTCCGTCGGCTGCCTGCTGTACGAGTTGCTGACGTCCCGTCCGCCGTTCGTCGGCGATTCGCCCGTCAGCGTGGCCTACCAGCATGTGCGCGAACAGGCCGTGCCACCCAGCCGGGTGGACCCCGAGTTGCCGCCGGCCTACGACATTGTGGTGATGACGGCGCTGGCCAAGAACCCGGACGCCCGCTATCAGAATGCGGACGCCATGCGCGCCGACATCACCCGCCTGCTGGGTGGTCAGACACCGCTGGGTGTCGCGGCCGTACCCGTGGCCAGCGACGCCACCCAGGTGTTGAGTGACCGTCTGCCCCCGGGCGCCAGGCCGCGTCGGGGATTCAGCGAAGTGCTGCCCGGGGTGCCCGCGCCCGTTGCCGCCACGGTGGCGGTTGGTGCCGACGTGCCGGACGTTGAGACGACGGCGGGGCACGCCGCCGTTTCGGAGGACGCGGCCGAAAACGCGACCAGCCTGCTGCCGGCCGGCGCCATGGATGACAACTACGAGGAAGAGCCTGATCGTCGCGGGCTGATGCCCCTGTGGATCGCCTTGGGGGTGCTGCTTGCCGCCATCCTGGTGGTTGGTGGTCTGCTTTTGTATCGCACCATGGCACCAAAGCCTGAGCCGTCGACCGTCCCGGTGCCGAATGTCGTGACACTGCCGGAGGCGCAGGCGCGCACCGCTATCACGAACGCGCAGCTCAGCGTCACGGTGAACACGTCCCCCGGACCGACCGACACCCTGGGTGACGTGTTGAGGCAGGATCCAGAGGCCTACGCCAATGTTGCCCCCGGTTCCAATGTGACCATCTGGGTGAACGCCGGGCCGGGCCAGTGCTCGGTGCCGATGGACATAGTGGGGTCCGATGAGATGGCGGCGCGATCGTCCCTGAAGACGGCTGGGTTCACCAACATCGGCAATGCCACGACGGCGCCGCTCAGCAACGACGAACCGGTGACGATGGGTACCGGCCAGGTGCTGAAGGTTGAGCCGGCACCGGGGTCGACGGTATCTTGCGACGGGAAGGTGTCGTTGACGCTGGCCACCGGCAAGTCGCAAGTTCCGGACATGTGGGGCATGACGGCCGACAAGGCCACCTCGTATGCCGGAGAGCAGGGGTTCCAGGTTTCGACGCAGCCGATGCCCTATGACGATAACAACTGCAACAGCCCGGAGGGCACCGTGTGCCGTCAGACCCCCAGTGCCATGAGCTGGGAGTTCCGCGGCAGCACCATTGTTGTGTTCATTGCCGGGGCGAAACCAGCGCCGCCACCGCCAACGACCGTCACGGTTGCTCCGCCGACAGAACCGACCGATTCCCCGACCTAATGAAAGATACGGCCTAATGAAAGATATCGTCGTCTTCTCGGGTTCGGCTCACCCCGCCCTGGCGCGCGATATCTGTGACCGGCTTGGCAAGCCGCTGTCACCCAGCCTGATCAGTCGGTTCAGCAACGACTGCCTGCAGGCGCAGCTGCTTGTCAATGTCCGTCAGCGGGACGTCTACATCGTCCAGCCGCTGGTGCCGCCCACGCAGGAGCACCTGATGGAGTTGCTGCTGATGATCAATGCCGCCCGGGGTGCGTCGGCGGCGCAGATCACCGCCATCATCCCGCATTACGCCTACGCGCGCAGCGACAAGAAGGACGCCTCCCGCATCTCGCTGGGCGGACGTTTGGTGGCCGACCTGCTGTCGACGGCCGGGGTTGACCGCGTCCTGACGATGAACCTTCACGCCCCGCAGGTGCAGGGGTTCTTCTCGGTGCCCGTCGACCAGTTGACGGCCTTGGGTGTGCTGGCCGACTATTTCCGCGGCCGCGACCTGTCGGGGCGTGTGGTGGTGTCGCCCGATTTGGGCAACGCCAAGAACGCCACCCAGTTCGCCCGTCTGCTCGGCCTGCCGGTGGCGGCCGGGTCGAAGCGCCGGTTGGCGGACGACAGGGTGGTCATCGAGTCGATTGTCGGCGACGTGGCCGGAAAGTCGGCCATCGTGTTGGACGACGAGATCGCCACCGGTGGGTCGATCATGGAGTTGACGCGGGTGCTGCGCGACTTCGGTTGTCACGAGGCGGCGGTCGCCTGCACGCACGGCCTGTTCGCCGGCAAGGCGGTCGAGCGACTGCGCGCCAACGAGTTGATCAGCGAAGTGGTGACCACCGACACCGTCCCCCGCCCGGACGGTTGGCCCGAGCTGCAGGTGTGCTCAGTCGCACCGCTGTTCGCCGAGGCGGTCGACAGCATCCACCGGGGACGTTC
>WRFI01000137.1 GCA_009778875.1 Propionibacteriaceae bacterium
GATGAGCTGACCTACCACATCGTAGTGGTGGCTGCGGTTGATGGCCGGGCCCAGCGCTTCGTCGTGGGCACAAATGCCGGTCAGGCGCGAGAGGTTGTCGTATTGCCGGTAGATGCGGGTTCCGGCCAAGCTGCGCGCGGTCTCGCGGTACAGACTGTCGCGCTCGAAGTCGATCAGGCTCCTCTGGCCCAGCATGACGCCGTGCAGGTGGCCTGAGCCGTAAGTCAGCCAGTCGATGGCGGGCAGGCCATGCGGGGCAGTCTGGTCTTCGTTGCCCAGTTCGTCGTACTGGTGTTTGATCTGGTGTTGCCAGAAGGGTTGCTGGCCATCGTCGGCATTGAGCAGGCTTTGGGTTTCCGCTGTCACGCGGCCGAGTTTGTCTCTGGTGAATTCGACCTTGGCGACGTGGCGCTTTTGTCCGTTGGCGTTCAGGGCCTCGATCAAGCGCCCATTGGCGTCGTAGTGGAGGTTTTGCAGAAAGCCTTCGGGAGCGCCCGCGTTGGTGGCGCGGGCCATCAGGCGGCCTGCCTTGTCGTGCTGGTAGCTACTAACTTGGCCGGCATCGTTGCTCTCGATGAGTTGCCCGGCCGCATCGTAGCTGTAGCGCTGCCTTCTGCCGTCGAAGTTGATCTGCTCGATCAGGCGGTCCATCACGTCGTACCGGAACGTGGTCTTGGCCTTATTTTTGTTCAGGAGGGTGGTCAGGCGGCCCGCTTGGTCGTATTCGACGCGCTGGGTCAGGCCCCCTTGGTGGGAGGCAGTCAGGTTGCCCCAGCCGTCGCGCTCGTAGCGCACCTGCTGCCCATCGGGGGCGGTGGCTTCGATCAGTTGGCTTGCGGCATCGTATTGGAAGCGGGTGGTTTTCCCTGCCGTGTCGGTCTGGGCGATCAGGCGGCCTTGGCTGTCGTATTCGCGGGTTTGAACCAAGCCTTCCTGGTCCTGTATCTTCTCCAACTGGCCCCAGCGGTCGTAGCGGTATTCGGTGCTGTTGCCCGAGCAGTCGGTGTAGCGGGTGACTTGGCCGGCGGAGTTCCATTCCAGCTTTTTGATGCCGCCCCGGGCGTCTTCGATTTCGTGGGGAAGGTCGGTTTTTGTGTCGGGGTAGCGGTAGCGGGTACTCTGGCCCAAGGCGTTGGTCTGGACGCTCAGGCGGCCCAGTTCGTCGTATTCGCTGCGGTCCTCGGCTCCGCCGGGACTAATCGCGCGGACGACGTTGCCGTGTTCGTCGTACTGAAAGCGGGTTTGCTTGCCATCGGGCGCGGTCATGCCGTTAACGTTGCCGGTGGTCACATCCACGTCGTATTCGGTTTTGCGGCCCAACGGGTCGATACGGGCGGTGAGGCGTCCGCTCGAGTCGTATTGGCTTTCGGTGACGCTGCCGTCGGCGTATTCGACCTTGACCACTCTGCGCAAACCGCGCTCACCCTTGAAGTGCAAGGTTTCCTTGCGCCTCAGGCTGTCGGTGATGACGGTGCTGTCGGGCAGGTAGTCGAACTGGTAGCTGAGCGCGCCGGGGTTGGTCTGGGTGACGACCTTGCCTTCAGCGTTGTAGGTGTAGCTGCTTGGGGGGCGGCCTGCATGGGAATGGGCAGTCATGCGGCCCAGCAGCAGCGGGTGGTATTCAAAGCTGCGCAGCAGGGCGTCGCCGCGCCCGTGTACCGTTGCCAACTCGCCTTTGGCGGTGTAGCCGTAGCGCACCAGCAGCTCCGGCGGCTGGTCTCCGGCCGACAGGCCGCGCCGCAGATAGACCGCTTGCAGGCGCAGGCCGCTGTCGGCACCCCAGCCGTGCGCGCCGTCGTTGGCCACATGGGGCATGGTCATGAGTTTGAGCCGAAAGTGCCGGCCCGCGCCGTCGAACACACCCACCAGCGCGCCCGCATCGGGCTGCCCCGGCAGCGCGCGTTCGAAGCGCTGCATGCGCCCGAAGCGGTCGATCAGCCCTTGTTGGGGCAGGCGCTGGCCTTTGATGTCGCCGCCGGTTTCCTGCCCCTGGTGGTTGGGGCTGAAGACAAACCACGGCCCCAGCGGGTCGTTGGCGGCAAAGAAGAAGGCGGGGTTGGTGCAGTATTCGGGCTTGATGCCCTGCCAAGCCAAGGCCAGTTTGGAAGCGCCGTCCAGCCGGTCCAGCCCGCCGCGCACGATCCACAGGTCCTCGCTGTCGCTGTAGGTGATTTCGCCGGGGGCCAGCGGCTCGAAGTGGATGCCGCGGCCCACGGTGTCGTTCAACAACAGTTCGTCGCCACTCTGCATCAGCGAAGCTTCCAGCGACAGCCACCAGCCGGGGCCGAGCAGGCCGACGGGCGCGGGGGTGTCGGTCTGGTAGCTGGAATAGCTGCGCGAAACCACGAAGGGCAGCGGGCCGGGCAGGGCCACGTCGGTTTCATCGGGCAGCACCTTGGCGCCGAGCAAGGGGTTGACGGGACTGCCTTTGTTACATGTAGGACAAGGGGAGCATGCCTTGCCGCACTCGTCACCGATATTTACCGCTTGCGAGCCTTGTGAAATTTTGTCGCCCTTTGCGGTCGTGTCGGTTACGCGCGCTGCCCCTGGGCCATTTATGAATACCGCAGTCGAGGCTTTATTGATGAAGTCGTCGCTCTTTTTGACAAGATGGTCACCCAAGCGCGCTGCCTTTTTTCCACTTCCACCCATGGTTTGGGACTCCTATGAAATATTAAGCAGTGGCCGTCGCAGAAGGCTCGCCTCCAGGCCCTTGTCCAGGCGCGCCAGCTTCAGAATAGCTACCATCATTTGATTGGGTTGGCTGTTCAGGCGCAGCTTGGGCGACTCCGCAATCCAGATTAGTCGGGTTCGCGTCAGAGTTGAACTGGTGTGCCTGAAGGTGCACCTGCTCGGCCTGAAAATAGATGTTATCGTTGGCGAGCACTATTTTTGCCTTGCCGCACACCAGTTCCAGATGCTTGCCCGCCGAGTAAACGGAAACCTTGCCGACGGTTTCGGTCTTGGTCTCGCCCACGCTAAGCGTGACCTTTTTGCCGATATTGGCATCATATTCCTGGCCCACCGTCAGTTTCTTGACCATCCCGACTTGAGCCGTGTGGATCAGGCCGGTCAGTGTGTTCATCATGATGCCCACGTTGCGGCTGTAGGTAAGGCCGACGTTCATCATGCGGTTTTGACGGATGGTGACCATTTCGTTTTGATCGACCGTTTCCGTGCGGTTCTGGTGGATGGTGATGGTTTCGTTTTGATCGACCGTTTCCGTGCGGTTCTGGTGGATGGTGATGGTTTCGTTTTGATCGACCGTCTCGGTGCGGTTCTTGTGGATGACGTTGGTTTCGTTGCCGTCGATGGTTTTGCGACGGTCATTGCCCACCCACTTGTCTTCGTCGTGCTCGACTTCGGTGAGCTGGTCTTTCTGGGCATGGAGCCAAAGCTGCTCCTGGCCCTTCAAGTCCTCCATGCGGATGACGTTGGTGTCGCCTGGGCCGGCTTTTAAACCATCGCCCGGCGC
Organism: Propionibacteriaceae bacterium; assembly: GCA_009778875.1. Lineage (GTDB taxonomy): Bacteria > Actinomycetota > Actinomycetes > Propionibacteriales > Propionibacteriaceae > WRGV01. The sequence goes on from WRFI01000137.1 coordinate 3,476, forward strand.
GCCGTCCAGGCTGCTGTGCGTCTTGATGCCGCTTTGCGTCTTGTTGGCCGGCAGGTTCCACGGAGGCATTTGCACGGCGTTGTAGACCCGCCCGGTGATGATCGGGTAGTCCGGGTCGCCGTCCAGAAAGTCCACGATGACTTCCTGACCTATTCTGGGAATGTGCATCGTCCCGTAGTTGGACCCCGCCCAGCTTTGACTGACCCGCATCCAGCACGAACTGTTTTCATCGTTGCTGCCGTAGCGGTCCCAATGGAACTGCACCTTGATGCGCCCGTATTCGTCGGTGTAGATTTCCTCGCCCGCCGGGCCTACCACCACCGCCGTTTGCGGGCCGTGGGTGCGCGGCTTTTGCGTATGCGGCTCGACCCGGTAGCGCACGCTGCCGGGCACGGCGGTAAAGCCGATGCGGTAGGTGGTGGGCGTGTCAGCCCCAGCGCCCGCCCCGCCCATGCCGGCGCTGCGTTGCACGTTCTCGGTAAAGTCGTAGCGCGCCGATTCGATCAGGTATTCCTTGTTGTATTGGCTGCTGGGGTATTTGCTGAAGGTGAAGTTGTACCCCGGCGCCATGTTGCGCGCATTGCCGCTGCCCTGCACGATCTCGCGCTCGGAGGCTAATTGCTGGATACGCGAGCGGGCATAGTTCTCCCCATCGCCCACGTCGGTGTAGCCGCCGGGCCAGTTGTAGATCTCCCAACTGTCCTGGCTGTGCCCCGCCGGCTGCGCCTGATGCGTCTGGAGCTGCGCGCGCGGCTTGGTAAAGTCATAGTCGTCGGCGGCAAAATACCCGCTGGCGATGTCCTCGACGCCCTTCCAATTGTCGATGAAGTCCTCGTCATGCACATGGGCCGCCCGCGTGCCGGGATAGTACGGGATGGTGCTGGGGCCATCGGGCAGGTCGCTGTGCGAACCGACGTCATCGGCCAGCACCATGTGATGGCTGCCGTCCTGGTGGCTGAAGTAGTAATAGGCCCCTTCATGTTCGAGCAGGCGGCTGATGAAGTTGAAGTCGGTCTCGCCGTACTGCACGCAGTAGTTCCAGGTGCGGTAGCTGTTGCACAGTTTGTTTTCGACAATGAAGCCGTAGGGGGCAAGCACTTGCTGAACGATGTCCGGAACGGTCATGTTCTGGAATATCTTGAAGTCCGAGCGCCGGGTGGCCAGCCACAGCCAGGGGCGCAACAGGGCCTCGTAGGCGTAATAGTCCCCGTCACGCCCGATGAAGGCAAAAGCGACGACCTGACCGGACAAGTAGCGCTTACCGCCCCCGCCGGTTTCGGTGGTCAGGTCCGCCTGCACCGTCATGTCCGTGCCCAGCAAGGTTTTGGCCGATATGCCATCGGATAGGCTGAGCAGACGCACTCGAAATTCGAACAGACGGCCCATCTGTTCATTACCGGTCAAAGAGCGGAACTGCAACTGATCGCCCACTGCTGAGTGGGCCTCGAAGGTGCGTGACATATGAACGACTCTCCTTGGAAAACTTGAGGGGGAACGGGGAGGAAACAATCCAATGCAGTCGGCGCGAATGTACTACAAATTACCGGTTTTTAAAATAGTAAGTTTACGCGTCAGTTTGAGGATCAGCCTTTCAAGCCTGCGTCAGGCTGCCCAGCGGGTCGTAGGCGTGGCGCAGCGTGCCCTGGCTTGTCGTTTCGGATGTCAGTTGGCCGAGCGTGTCGTACTCGAAGCGGATGCTCTGGCCTTGGCCTTGTCGCCCTTGTGCCGATTTGCTGGTGATCGACAGCAACTCGCCAACACGGCTCCACTGGTAGCTGGTTTGGCCTTCCCGCGTGTGCTTGTTCAGCAGCCTGCCCATCGCATCGCGCTCAAAGCGCAGGGTAATGGGTTGTGTGTCTTGTTCTTGCGTTGAATCCGGCCCAGGTACTGCCCCTAAAACCTGAGGTTCTGCTGCCGGTACTCTCCTTGCGGCTTGTCGCCCTCGCCAAACAGCGATCTGCCGCCATCGAGCTCCCTGACTTCCCATTCTTCCGTGACCGTCGAGCCCCACGTCTTGTA
>WRFI01000138.1 GCA_009778875.1 Propionibacteriaceae bacterium
GATCAGATCATCCAGGCGAGAACCAATCTCTTTGGTCCAGGCGGCGTTCACTTCGGCCGGGTCATCGCAGTCGCCGTCGAGACTTTCCAGCATGGCGTTGGCCAGCGCGGCCCTGTCATGTGGCGGCAGTGTCCGCGCCATTTTGGTGATCTCATCAACTGCGATAGTCATACGTTCAGTGTAACCGACGCGAGGCTGCTAACCCTGCAGGGGTACGGGTTTATTTTCCCCTGGGTGAGATGCGCTGAAGCCGATGGTCAGTGGAAAACGGGGCAAGGATCAGTCGCTGCCTCGCTCGGTTTTTGTCCGTGAATCAGTTGTCGTACACGGCGACGAATCGTCCGACGACGCCCCCGGTGCGAAGTTTGTCGATGGCGTCGGGGATGTCCGCCTGTGTGATCAGGTTCATCGGCGGATTGAGCTGGCCGGAGCGCATGAGCTCATAGATATCCGCCAAATCCTCTCTCGTACCGGAGTTGGAGCCCTTGACCGTCAACTGCTTGGTGATCAGCGGGAACGTGTTGATCAGCGCTTCCAGCTTGCCCATGCCAACCTGCACCAGCGTGCCACCGTTGCCGAGTGCCTCGATGCCCTGGGCGGTTGTTGTGCCGAAACCGGCGTAGTCAACCACCAACTGCAAATCTTTGTCGGCAAAGTCTGCGATTTTCTCCGACACCGCGGTCAGCCCGATCTCGTCGGCCAGCTTCCGCGTCTCGGGACTGACATCGACGCCATACACCTCAGCACCGAGGAGCACAGCCGATCGGGCGCCGATGTATCCCAGGCCGCCCAGGCCAATCACGCCGACTCTCATACCCTTGGTGACGCCGCCGAGAGTCACCATCGCGTGGTAGGCAGTCAAGCCGGCGTCTGTTGCCATGGCGCCCAACTCGAAAGACACCTCGTCGGGTAGCTTCACCAGGTTGGCTTCTGTGGCGCGCAATCGTGGCCCGAAACCCCCGTCATAATGACCGTATCCAAGTGCGATATCCGATGGAATCACGGGTGCCAAGCCCACGCGATCTCCCACCTTCCACGCTTCCATACCCTCGCCAACCTGGATGATCACGCCAGCACTCTCGTGGCCGGGAGTAACCGGGATCACGGGGAATAGCCCCATCCAGCCGGGGTCATCCAGGGCGGATACGTCCGAATGGCACACGCCAGCTGCTCTGACGTCGACAACGACCTCACCAGGACCGGCCTGGGGTTCGTCGACCTCTTCTAGGACCAATGGTTTGCCCGTACCGTAGAAACGCCATGCTTTCATTGGCTTCTCCTTACTCTGTGATGCTGAAAACCATACTCGCCATGACAGGGGGGATGGTCTGATTCCGTCTCATCAGCTCACATTCGCCCAGCCATCGATTCGGGGTCACGCCGAAGCGTTTGCGCATGTGTACGAATGGCCACCCCAGGTTTCGCAGACGGGTAGGGCCGGCGCATCTTGGCTTGTTGGCCTGGTAGTGATATTTGAATCGCTCGGTACACTCGGGACTTACTACGGAGATGAGTGCACCAGCTGTCCTGGCTGAACGGTGAATGTTCGTGGTTGACTGGAAGGCTGGCCAGTACGGAATGAAGAAGACTCATGCGATCGTCGCAGCACTCTGTGTGGTCGTGGGCCTCCCACTGGCCTTGCAGGAGGCGCCACCAGTCGCCCAGGCCGCCGTTGGTACCACCTATGGGCCATATACCGTCACCGATACAATCACAGGTGGTGCTTTCACGGGTGGGATCACACCCGAGGCTGCACCAGTGTACGAGGTGACGGGCTCGTCGACCACCCCTTTGACACTGAGCAGCGGTTATGCCGTCATCGTGTTGAACAATGTCACGCGCTCCATCGCCACCTCACCGCTTCAGATCACTGGAACCACCGCCCATGCCACGATCTATCTGCCGACCGGCTCAGCCAACACTTTCACCTGCACTGACTCCACAACCAGTTCGACTGGGTCTCGAGCCGGCATCGCAGTAGGCCCCGGCGCCTCACTCACCATTGAAGGCAGTGGCACGCTGAATGCCACAGGTGGTAGCTACGGAGCCGGTATCGGCGGCACCTTTCAGAGCGCCAGTACGTCAAGCGTGCAAGCACCCAACGCATCAGGCGCCATCACCATCAGCGGTGGCACCATTACGGCCACCAGCGGGCCCAGCGCGGCGGGTATCGGCGGCGGGCACAACGGCACCAATGGCCCTGTCACCATCAACGGCGGCGACATCACAGCCAACTCCCCCATTGGCGGCGCGGGTATCGGCGGCGGACGCCAAGCCCCGGGCGGCGCCATCACCATTAACGGCGGTACTGTCAACGCCACTGGCGGCGCCACCTATGGCGGCGCTGGTATCGGCGGCGGCGGCGACATCAACGCCGGCACCCTGAACACCGGTGATCAGGGGCACAACGGCGGCACCATCACCATCACCGGCGGCGACATTACCGCCAGTTCCCGGCTTGGCAGCGCCGGCATTGGCGGCGGTTTCTGGAGCAGGAGCGGGGCCATCACCATCACCGGGGGCACGATCAACGCCAAAGCTTTGTCAGGCGGTACCGGCATCGGCGCTGGTGGCCGATCTTACTGCGACACCATCACCATCAGCGGCGGTAACATCACAGCCGCGGGCACGTCCCAGGCAGCCGGTATCGGCAACGGGACGGGTGTGACTGGCGGCACCATCACCATCACGGGCGGCACGATTTGGGCCACCAGCGCCGTCGCCAACGCCTCAGGCATCGGCGGTGGAGCCGACGCGAGCGGTTCACCTGGCAGTGCCACAGTCGTCATCACTAGTGGCAACGTGTACTCCGGCAATTCGGCCGGCCAGATTCAGGTCAACACCGACCCAACCAACGGGGTACCGTATGGTTCGCAGAAAATCTTCGCCATCGTCGTCACCTTGCTGGATGACAGCGGCCACATCCTGCCCAACGCAGATCTGTCCATATTCGTCACTGCTGGCTACACCTATTCGGCCACCACCAATGCGGACGGGCAGGCCTACATCTGGTTGCCGGCCGGCGAGTACCCCGTTCTGATGACCAACGCGATCGCCGCCACGTACTCCGATTATCACCTGGTGGTGAACGATCCGGGCCCTGGCTCATACAACGCCGCCCGGCAAACCATCCAAATGGTCTCCGATGAACCGCTGTGGTCGTGGGTTGAGACGGACTCAACAAACAAGTTGTACGGTTTGAGCCAGCTCAATCTCTCTATCAACCACAACAACTCTTGTACTAATTCCACTCCGTCACAAATTGCCATCTGTGAGGGAAAGGCAATCGTCAGTGTGGAGTGGTACCGCGAAAATGTGACCAACCCGGTCAATACGATTGATTCCTTCACCGCCGGATTCGCCGCCGCCTCCCAAGACGACAGTGGCGTCGGGGCTACGGATAGCGAGTTGGAGCTCCAATCTGGTGACACCACTGATCAACAGAACTACCTCATGGCGATCACCGCGAACGGCCGCTACTGGGTGCAGCTGCACGTCATCGGCGTGAACAGCGGGTTGGACGTCTACCTTGTCAAATCGGTTGATGTCACCAACATCTACACACCGGTGACGGTGAGTGTGCGCGACTGGAACGTCAATTTCGACACCCAGGTCAAGCCGTACACCAAGTTGCCCCCCACGTCGCCAGCCGAGCAATACGGCATACCGTTCGACTTGGACGGCACTATTCTGAGCGGTCCCGCAACGGGTTACGACAGCGTCACCTATGAGCGCAACCCGTCCCAGCCGGCTCCGCCTTGGAATATGACTGTGCCTGACGCCCCGTTTGGCAGCACCGTCGGCGACGCCAAGTTTTCGACGATCACGCTGGACACCAGCGCCCTACCCGGCAATGCCGACCTAGGTAGTACGCCGATCAACCTGCTGTACACCGTCAACTACTCCAGCCCCACCTTCATCGTCGTCTATGACGCCAACGGTGGAGTGGGAGACAGCTTTACACAGGACTCCAACATCAACACCGGCACTGTTAACCTCGACGCTGTGAGCGTGAGCGACGCCGGTTTCGCACCGTCAACCGTCAACACGGTGTTTGTCGGCTGGAACACCGCCACCGATGGCTCAGGGACGCCGTACAACCCAGGGGACGCCATCGCGGTGTCAGGCAATCTGACGTTGTACGCCCAATGGGGCCCGGCCCCCACTACATTGACGATTTCGAAGGCCGTTGATGGGCCATTGGCCGACCGGACGCGTCCGTTCAGTTTCACCATCGTGCTGGAGGACCCCGATGGCCCCATCACAGCGAGCTTCGCCTGCACGGACCAAGCGGACCAGCCGTGTCCGACCGGTCCGGTGGTGGTCGCCGCCGGATCTGGATCCTTCACGCTGGCCGACGGCCAGTCCGTCACCTTGGAGGATGTCCCCATGACCGCGACGGTCCAGATCATCGAGGCTATCGTTCCGGGCTGGGCAGCGTCGTACACTGACAGCCTTGACCCTGGCACTCTCGTCCCCAGCAACGACACCGATCTGCAACCTATGGCTGAGGGCCGTACTTTTGCTTTCCTCAACACCCGTGAAGCACCACCGGCCACCGGTGTGGACAGTGGCGATGCCAGCGAAGCACTGGCGTTGCCTGTCCTGACTCTGCTGGTGATTGCCCCCATCCTTCTGGCCGCCAGGATTCGACGACTGAGGGGAGTGTGACCGCCATGACCCAGACGTACGACGTGACTATTCCCGAGAGCACCAGCCGTACCTTGGAAGAGGACATCCGGGTGCCGGACGAGGCGCTGGACAAGGAGTTTGACGCGATCCTGGACGACGCCAGCGCCAAGGCGCCAGTCGTGGCCCGCCCGCCAAGCGTCTGGCGTGACCTGGCGGGCCTGGTGGCCAAGATCGTGGTGATCGTCGCGGTGTTCGGCCTGATCTTCAGCTTCACCCATGGCGCCATGCGCAACACCGATCCGGATATGGCGCCCACCGTCAAAAGTGGTGATCTGGTGCTGTTCTACCGGCTGAACAAGACCTACCAGGTCTCCGATCTGGTGGTGCTGCGCTATCAGGGTCAGATGCAGGTACGCCGCGTCGTGGCCCAGGCTGGCGATGTCGTCGACATCACCGCCGACGGACTGGTGGTCAATGGCATCCTGCAACTGGAGCCAGACATTGTCCAGCCCACCCACCGCTACGAAACGGGCATCGCGATGCCGGTGACGGTGGGGCCGGGTCAGGTGTTCGTACTGGGGGATGCTCGGGACAACGCCACCGATTCCCGGATCTACGGCCTGGTGAACACCCAGGACACGGGGGGAAAAGTTATCGCCATCGTGAAATGGCGAGATCTGTGAAAGAAGTGAAGAAACAACCCCCAACAACTGATAATGAGGTACTAAGAAATGCGGCGCATCATCAAGCCACTCTCCATTTTCACCGTCACAGCTGTCATCGGATTATCCGCGATCCAGGCAGCTTGGGC
>WRFI01000139.1 GCA_009778875.1 Propionibacteriaceae bacterium
CGGGCGGTCACCGCCGGCGTCGATTACTCGGGCCCAATCTTTGACCACACGCCAGACAGCGACTTCGACCCCGACACCCGCGACGACTCGGCCGCCGTGCCACTTTCCGTCGTCGTGCCCGACAGTCCCCCGCCCGAACCGATCGCCCAGCGTCGCCCCTTGAACGAGTGCATCATCTACGAGACCCACGTCAAGGGCATGACGGCGTCCCACCCGGACGTCCCCGAGCATCTGCGGGGCACCTACGCCGGACTGGCCTACCCCGCCGTCGTCAAGCATCTGGTCGACCTGGGCGTCAACGCGGTCGAACTGTTGCCGATCCACCATTTCGTCTCCGAACCCTTCCTGATCAGGCGGGGCTTGAGTAACTATTGGGGCTACAACACCCTCGCCTTCTTCGCGCCGCATGCCGCCTATTGCTCGGTGGGCACACTGGGCGAACAGGTGCGCGAGTTCAAAAACATGGTGACCACGCTCCACCGGGCCGGCATCGAGGTGATCCTTGACGTCGTCTACAACCACACCTGCGAGGGCAACCACGAGGGCCCCACACTGAGTTTCCGGGGCATCGACCACCAGGGCTATTACCGTCTGATGCCCGACCTGCGCAACGACTACGATGTCACCGGCTGCGGCAACTCCGTCAACACCGCCCATGATGACGTCCTTCGCCTGGTGCTCGACTCGCTGCGCTACTGGGTGACGCAAATGGGTGTGGACGGGTTCCGCTTCGACCTTGGCACCACTCTGATACGGGACACCCGCCATGACGTCGACCAGAACCACGCCTTCAAGGCTGCGGTGGCCGCCGACCCGACGTTCAATGGCATCAAAATGATCGCCGAGCCGTGGGATCTTGGCCCGTACGGCTACCAGGTGGGACGTTGGGGCACGCCTTGGAGCGAGTGGAATGACCGCTTCCGTGGCCTGATTCGCGACTATTGGCGTGGCCAGGCGGGCGGCGTGGAAGAACTGGCCACCCGGCTGTCGGGCAGTTCCGATCTGTTCGATGCCGGTGACCGCCCGATCACGTCGTCAGTCAATTTTGTGACCGCCCACGACGGCTTCACGATGCGCGACCTGGTGACGTACAACGCCAAGCGCAACGAGGCCAACGGCGAATCCAACCGCGACGGTACGGACGACAACAAGTCTTGGGATTGCGGCATTGAGGGCGAAACCGACGACCCGGGCGTCAATGCGCTGCGCCACCGGCAGGTGCGCAACATGCTGGCCACACTCGTACTGGCTGACGGCGTGCCGATGATCACCGGCGGAGACGAATGCGGCCGCACCCAGGACGGCAACAACAACGCCTACTGCCAATCCGGCCCGCTGAGCTGGATGAACTGGGAGGACGCGCCCGATTGGGCCGATGTGACCGCCTCCGCCACGGCGTTCATCAAGGCCAGAGCCGCCAACCCGCTGTTGCGGCCGGCTGACTTCCGCTACCACCAACCGGTGCTGGACGCTGACGGCCAGCCCACTGGGCGGTCTCAGGTGGCCTGGATGAACGAGTACTCCGGCGAGATGGGCGATTCCGACTGGGCAGACCCGGGCCGGCGCACCCTGGGCATGTATGTGGCCGACCAATCTGGCGCCTTCCTGACGTGGTACCACGCGGGTGCCGAGGCGCTGCCCATCAAGATGCCGCCGCAGCCGTGGGGCACGTCATTTGAGGTGCTGGCCACGACGGCCGATGACGGGGAGATCCCGGCCGGCCCCTTCGGCCCCGGCGAGGGCTTCACCATGCCGCCCCGCACCGTCGTCCTGATGCAGGTGGCCACCTGACAGCCTGCGTTAACAAAGGCTCGGACCTGTGTGCTATGTTCGCATGGTGGATGGTGTTGACATCTCCGCAGCACTGATGCGCGGACAAGAGGCCACCCAGGCTCTCCTGGGCAACACAATCGCCATCACCGACGAGCTCTGGCAGATGTCCAGCCGTCTGACCGGTTGGACAAGAGCCCACATCGCCACCCACCTGGCCCGCCAGGCTGACGGTTTGACGGGGGTCTTGACGCAGCTGGGAAAAAACCAACCCACGAACCTGTACGACGCCCCCGACACGATCGACGACGAGATCGAACGAGGCTCGGAGCGAAGCGCCCTCGAGCTTCAGGTCGACCTGGATTCCAGCGCCGGACGGCTTTTCGAGGCGTCGGCCGAGCTTCATCGACTGCCCCCCAGCCGACCCGTCACGCTGACGCCCAACCTGACGGTCCGCCTTGATGAACTGCCGCTGCTGCGGCTCAATCACCTGGTGTTGCACCACATCGACCTGAACGTCGGCTTCACCTACCGGTCTATCCTCCCCGGGGTGGCGGCGTGGCTGCTGGCCTACAACGCGGCCCGGATCGGACGCAGTTCGGCCTACCCGGCCATCCGCCTGGCGTCCGACTCCGGCGTCGTCGCCCTGATTGGCGGGGGCGGACGTCCTCAGGTCGTCCATGGCGAGGACAACCTGCTGCTGGGCTGGCTGACCGGGCGTTTGACGCCCGACGAGATGGACCCCCGCCTGCCGATGCTGCCGACTCGCTGATCGCCCAGGTCAACTGCCCAGGGCAGGGTTCCGACGCGTCTTGATCAGGCTGGCGATGGCCGTCAGTCCCAGAATGCCGACGATAATGCACAGTGAAAGGACGATGGAGATCTCGCCGTTGAAGCCCAGCTTGGCGTCCCAGCCGTAATGGTGCATCGCGTGGAGTACCAGCTTGATGCCGATGAACGTCAGCAACACCGTCAGACCGACCGGCAGGAAATACAGCTTTTCCAGAAGAGATCCGAGGACGAAATAGAGCTGCCGCAACCCCATCAGCGCGAAAACGTTGGCGGTGAAGACGATGTACGGCTCGACGGTCAGCGAGAAGATCGCCGGGATCGAATCCAGCGCGAACATGACATCGGTGGTACCCAGCGCCACGATGGTGAAGAGGATCAGCGTGAAGCGCCGGCGGCCGTCGTCCCCGCGCACCAGGATGCGATCGCCGTCGAAGGCGTTGGTGGTGGGCACGCGTGCTTTGATGAACTTCATCAGGGCGGAGTCTCCGCCCTGTTTCTCGGATTGCTCATCTTTGCGCAGGAAGTCGGAGATGACGCCCCAGGCCGCCTTCAGCACCCACACACCGAACAGGAAGAACACCCAGGCGAACTCTTCGATGACGACCTTGCCCAAGGCGATGAAGATGCCGCGCAGCAGCAGGGACAGCATGATGCCGATCAGCAACGCGAATTGTTGCGATTCCCGCGGCACCTTCTGCTTTTCCATGATGATCAGGAAGATGAACAGGTTGTCCAGCGACAGGCTGTATTCCGTCAGCCACCCCGAATAGAACTGCAACGAGTACTGAACGCCCGAGAAATACCAGATACCCAGCCCAAAAATCAGTGCCAGACCGACATACAGACCGATGTAGCGCAGGCACTCCTTGGTGGACGGCACGTGGGGCCGCCGTCCGATGATGAACGCGTCGACCAGCAGCACGCCCAACAGGACCACCACAGTGATGATCCATGTGTAGGGGTGAATGTTCATCCGTCAACCCTACCGATTTGCCTCAACCATGGCGCGCAGTTCCTTTTTCAGGTCGGCCAACTCGTCGCGCAGCCGGGCCGCCAGTTCGAACTCGAGGCTCTCGGCGGCGGTGTGCATCTGGGCAGTCAGTTCGTCGATCAGGGACGCCAAATCCGTTACCGCCAGCGATGACGGGTCGAGGACGCGCGGCGCACCGGCCAGCGGGCTGGCTCCCCGGCCCCGTCCCCGCGCATTTGCCCGGGACGCCAGGGAGGCTGTGTCGGCGTCCTCCCGGGCCAGCATGTCGGTGATATCGGCGATCTTCTTGCGCAGCGGCTGCGGGTCGATGCCGTGCGCCTTGTTGTAGGCCACCTGTTTGGCGCGGCGTCGGTTCGTCTCGTCGATGGCCATTCGCATTGAGTCGGTGATGCCGTCGGCATACATGTGGACCTGACCCGACACGTTGCGGGCGGCTCGCCCGATCGTCTGGATCAGCGAGCGCCCAGATCTCAGGAAGCCCTCCTTGTCGGCGTCCAGGATGGACACCAGCGAAACCTCGGGCAGGTCGAGGCCCTCACGCAGCAGGTTGATGCCCACCAACACGTCAAAGGTGCCCAGGCGCAGCTCGCGCAGCAGTTCGACGCGCCGCAGCGTGTCGATGTCCGAGTGCAGATAGCGCGCCTTGACGCCGTGCGCCAGCAGGTAGTCCGTCAAATCCTCGGCCATCTTCTTCGTCAAGGTGGTGACCAGGACGCGCTCGCCGACGTCCGTCCGGGCGGCGATTTCCGTCATCAGGTCGTCGATCTGGCCGTGGGTTGGCTTGACGATGATCTCCGGGTCGACCAGCCCGGTCGGCCGGATGATCTGCTCGACGACGCCGTCGCTGCGCGCCAACTCGTAGGGGCCCGGCGTGGCCGACGAGTACACCGTCTGGCCGATACGCTCGAGGAACTCGTCGAAGCGCAGCGGCCGGTTGTCCATCGCGGACGGCAGGCGGAAGCCGAACTCGACGAGTGTGCGCTTGCGGCTCATGTCTCCCTCGTACATGCCGCCGATCTGCGGCACGGTGACGTGCGACTCGTCGATGACAAGCAGAAAGTCTTCGGGGAAGTAGTCCAGCAGGCAGTTGGGCGGCGTGCCGGGGCCGCGTGCATCGATGTGACGCGAGTAGTTCTCGATGCCGGCGCAACTGCCGATCTGGGCCATCATCTCCAGGTCGTAGGTGGTGCGCATCTTCAACCGCTGGGCCTCCAGCAGCTTGCCCTGGCCCTCCAGCTCTTCCAGGCGTTCGGCGAGCTCCTCTTCGATGCCCTTGATCGCCCGTTCCATGCGCTCGTTGCCCGCCACATAGTGCGACGCCGGGAAGACGTACAACTCCTCTTCGACGCTGACCACCTGACCGGTCAAAGGGTGCATGATGGTCAACGCGTCGATCTCGTCGCCGAAGAATTCGGCCCGCACTGCCATCTCCTCGTACATGGGGAAGATTTCGAGCGTGTCGCCGCGCACCCGGAACGTTCCGCGAGTGCCGGCCAGATCGTTGCGGACGTACTGCATGTCGACCAGGTGGCGCAGCAGTTGTTGACGCTCCCAGGTTTGGCCGATTCGCAGCGTCAGCATTTGGTCGACGTACTCCTGCGGCGTGCCCAACCCGTAGATGGCCGAAACCGTGGCGACGACGATGACGTCACGCCTTGTCAACAGCGAGTTGGTGGCGGAGTGACGAAGTCGTTCGACTTCTTCGTTGAGCGAACTGTCTTTCTCGATGTAGGTGTCGGACTGGGGAATGTACGCTTCGGGCTGGTAGTAGTCGTAGTAGCTGACGAAGTACTCGACGGCGTTGTCGGGGAAGAACTGCCGAAGCTCAGAGGCGTACTGGGCCGCCAGCGTCTTGTTTGGCTGCATCAC
>WRFI01000140.1 GCA_009778875.1 Propionibacteriaceae bacterium
GCTGATCTGCACCGGACGGCCCAGATAGTCGCCGATCGCCTTGGCGAAGTCGACGCTGACGCCGGACGGGTTGCCCTGGGCGTCCTTCGTCTCGAACGGCGGGTAGGCCAGTTCCATGCCCACCTTCAGGGTGTTAGTGGACGTCCCCGAGCAGCCCGTCAGCAAAAGGGACGACGCCGCGACGGCGGCCAGAATCAAACCAATGAGAGATTTCTTGATCATGACGCCCGACAGCCTCCTAAAATCAGTTGGGCTTGTAAAAATGATCCTACAGCAGGGTGCCTGAAGAACCACCGCTAATTCCCGGCTCTTCGGGAGGTTGTGTGGGTAGGCTTGGCCTGTGATGATCGTCAAGGCCGCCGACGGGTTCGGGCGGCGACCGGTTGGCCGAGCCGAGAAGTGATGGCAGACAACTCGTCGTCCCACCAGGCAACCCGTTATGATCTCGAGATCGCCGCCACCTTGCCGCATATCGACCTGTTCCACCAGGCCACCATGGATGTGATCCGGGCGGTTGGCGGGCCGACTGGGCAATGGCTCGACACTGGTTGCGGAACAGGCACATTGTGCGCGCAGGCGCTCGGACGGTTTCCAGACACCTGGTTCACACTCGCCGACCCTTCCGAGGCGATGCTGGACATCGCCCGTCGGAAACTGGCCGGCCAGTCGCGGGTGAGCTTCCATGTGGGCGGCACCGGGAGTTTGGCGTTCCCCGATGGCAGTTTCGATGTTGTCACCGCCATCCAATGCCACCATTACCTGGACCGGGCTGGGCGGGAGGCGGCGACGCGGAACTGTTGGCGGATGCTGCGCAGCGGCGGGGTGTATGTCGAGTTTGAGAACGTCCGCCCGGCAAGCCTGCGAGGCGTCGAGGTCGGGATGACGATGTGGCGGGACCACCAGATGGGCCAGGGTAGAACTGCCCGACAGGTGGCGGACCACCTGGCCCGGTTCGACGCCGAGTATTTCCCCATTTCGATACCGGAGCACCTCCAACTGCTGGATTCGACCGGGTTCCAGGTCGCGGAAGTCCTGTGGGCCTCCGTCATGCAGGCCGGGTTCTACGCGATCAAATAGTTGCCCACACCGCACCTCAAGCATCCACCAACAGCGCAGAATCTGGTGTGCGCCCGCGTCCTGAGAAGTCTCCACGTCGTTACTCACGCTTCCCCAACACTGCCCCGGCTGTTACTCTCCAGCCAGTTGCGGCCAGCCTCTGTGATCAGGTAGCGCTGCTGGGGACTGCGAGGCTTGTCAGGGATCGATAACGCCAAGAGTTCGGCTTCGACGAGAGGCAGGATGTGGCGCAGGTAGTTGTTTGGGGACTGCGAGAGTCCGACTGTCGACAGCAAGTCGCTACGACTGGCAGGACCAGTGAGCACGGCTCTGAGGATGGCCGCTGCGCTCGCAGGCACTTGCGCACCCGACTTATACACATATACACCGGGATCAGTGTCTATGTGTATAACCTGCTCGGCCCTGACAGGGTCTGGAGTGACATCGTGGTTCTTGATGTGGACGATCACGCGGAGGCTGATCGGGAGTTCTTTGAACTCAGGCGCGGGCAACCCGGCCTCGGTCAGGGCCTGGATTGCGCGGGGCAGGCCCGTGCCCCACTTCTCGATCAGCCCCATCTCCAGAAACACGCGGGCAATCGCCGGGTTGCGGATCACTGACACGCCCCGAACCATGTCTTCAACCGTGAGGTGCGGCATCAGCCCGCCGGGACTCTCGATCTCGATGGTTTGATCAAGGAACGCCACCTTGATAGCCGTACCGTTCGTCGAAGAAGACACACTTCCACACCGGCAACAAGGAGCACGGCCACATTGGCGTCAAACCCAATGCGTAACTGCTCCGCGGTCCACTCCATCCAGCGCACGTTGGTGGATATGAGCCAAGGGTTTGCCATCAGGCCAACAGCTCCGGCGATTGCGAACAGCCAAGTCGCTGGCGGTCGCTCGGTGGGGGGATCCATGATCGCATCAATCAGTGTCTTGCTGTTTCCCCGAGCGAACCTCATCATCACCGCAAGCGCAACGATCAGTGAGGTAAGGCTTGCTCCCAGCACCAAGCTCATGCCACTGAAATTGAGGACTGTCAGCCATGCCATCGCTACAAAAGCTACGGATACAGCGGCTCGGTTGGCATCGGCGAAGGCAGCCCACCACCATCTATCAGCCGCGCGCTGGGCCAACATGTTGCCCAGACGAGCGGCTCGCAGGAGCAGTCTGGCCCAGATTGACCGAGGCTGTCGTCTGCCAGAACAGACGGCACATTCCATGGGTGGTATGACGCGCAGTGCCAGCGCTGGCAGCGTGGCCACAATGCCCCGAAGGATTGGGCCAAGTCATCAGCTTGAACTGGCGACACGAACATGCGAACCACGATGATGGCCGCAAGAATCAAGACAACGACCACCACTGGCCAGGGAAACTCCAGCCTGCTGATCTCGTCGTTCATTTCCGGTGTCCAGTCGGCGATGGTGGCCAGTGCCTGAGTGACGCTGTAGTCATCGCGCGGGTTGCATGCACACCACTGCTGCTCTTGGTCATCCAAGTCTCGCAAGAAAGCGAAGCGTCGGGCGACGGTCGCCATCCAGCCGAGGATGTCGACCTTGCCCGTCAGGTAGCCGATGTCTTCGCTGCGGAAACCGTCGGCTTTGCGGACATGGAGCACTTGTTCGGGATCGATGGGTTTGTCGCCGCGCTTGTCGTGAACAATATCGCGATAGGTTTTCAGCACCCACAAGCGCCGCACCAAAGCTTGGTCGAACGGGCGTCCCGCGTACCAGGCTAGATCGTACAGGTCTCGTGCCAAGTCGACGCGGCGGAAGCGGGCCAGTTTCTCGGCGACAGCCTCTGCCTGGGCGATAACCGGGACTGTGGGCACTTCGAAGCCGTAGACCCGTTGAATAGGCACGGGCACCGGGGCCAGCACCTCCGCCGGCAAGCTGAGCGGATGCCGTGCAAGCTCGATCTTGGCGGCTATGTCTGGATGTCCAAACGGAGTGTCGATAATCAGAGTGGCACGCCGTCCGTCGTCACCAAGGTCGACGGCCTGGAAGCGGAACCCTCCAACATTGACGTTCTCAATGGCGGCAAGCGTGTCGATGGCCAGCGTCTCGTCGGCGGCGGCCAAGTCCAGGTCGGTGGAGAACCGGCCGTTGCTGCCAGCGCGGTACTTGCGCAACGCGGTCCCACCCTTGAAGACGAGGCCCCGGTCGAACAGGCCGACGCGGTGGAGATGAAACAGTGCGTGGTCTTGGGCGATGTCGAGCAAGGCAGCGTCCCGCGCGCCTCGGATACCTTGATAGTGGCGTGTCAGGTACGCCTCTGTGATGCCGGTCATGCCCCGCTGCCTCCGCTCAGGTACCGGGCAAGGTCCGCATCCAGAACGCCCGCCACCGGGTCGTACCGTGCGCCAACCGTACGGGTCGCGCCAAACCACACCGAGGTGACCGGGCGGTGTTCAGCAAGCAACTGCTCGGCGACATCCTGGACACCAGCCAAACGCGACAAGTATGCGGCTCGTTGCCATGCCGCCGACGGCGCGCCCGCCATGCACTCGATCACCACAGTTTCGTCCAGTCGCGACCCGATGTCAGGCAACCACTGCGCCAAGCCCGCCAGATCGTGATACCCCGACGGACGCACGGCGATGCCCGCGATCAGACCGGAGGCGTTCCAATGCACCAACCCATCTCGCTCACCGGTTGCCGAGCCCGGCAGAACGACCGCGACGCGACGCCACCCGACCAACGCCTTGGGCATCGCCACCCCCGGCGGCAGCGCGACCACTTCACTTGTCGGCAGCCGCTGCGCCAAGCCCAGCAAACTTGCCGCCGACTCCATCGCCAGCACCCCCTGCCATCCTGGGTGCGCAGCCCGTTGCGCTCTGAACTCGATGAACCGGTCACCTGCACCGTACGCGCCCGCGCGCGCGCCCGGCAGGAACTCCCACACACCCTTCGTCCGCAAGCTTCCCAGCCACCCTAACTCCTGAAGTCGGTACGCCAGCCTCGCGGCGTCATCGGGGTCGGTACACGCCCCTACGCGCTGCGCGATCTCGCTGATTTCAGGCAGAGTGACGACCCGAGGCTGGTCAAGCTCAAGCTGCTCAACGATGCCAGCCAGCCGGCGCGGCAGCACTCTGGATTCAGTCACGTAAGACCGCTCTTTCCGTATATGCGGTAATTAAGGTTCTACATGACTATAACACCGGTTCCCGATTTCACCAGATGTTCCCACCCGTCGCTGTCATGGCCTTGGTCCGAGCTGATCGAGCACGTCGGAGACGTCCGGCGCTGGTGCGACTGAATGATGACCCCTTTGTTACCCTTCACTCACTCGGCTGTTTCAGCACTTCCGAGTATAGGTCACCTCTCCTAACGCTGACGTTGTCCGGCTCTTCAAACTCTCGAAAAATGCCTCCCCCAAAGCACTTCTGTCGGGCTGACAGGATTTGAACCTGCGACCCCTTGGCGAGTTGACCCCGCTTTGCGGTTGGTGGCGGTTAGCCCCGGTTGTTGGCGGTTTCCTTGGTTTGACTAGGGAAGATCGCTTCTTCCGTGACGACCAGTCTACCGGATCGTGGCGGTTCTTGGCTGTTGGTCGCGGTTGAATTCCGGGGCAATTCCAGGGCATTTTGGGGCTGTCAACCACTCACTGATGCCAACGGCCTCGTCGGTAGCCGACCAGCCTTGAGGGACAAGACTTTACCGAAAATGGGATAGTTTTGTCCGGCCACAGGCCATCCGCTGCGGCAGTGGTGTCTGGCAAAATGGTTGCGTCTACTGGGCAGCATCGATCTCGGCGATCCAGACGTTGACCTCCGCGACGGCTTCGTCAAGTGTCAAGCTGATGCCTGCCGACTCGGCTGCACGGCGGTAGTCGTCTTGCCAATGCGGGTGGGCGGTGACGACGGGCGGCCAGCGACGGGCGGGGTAACCCAGCTGGGTGGATTCAGCGGCGCGGGCGTCGAACACGGCGATCCCCGCCGCCTTGATCTCCACCAGCGTGGGCGCGCCGGTTTCCCGGGCCAGGTCGCATAACAGCAATAGGTCGGGGATGTCGCGCGCACGGTCATTCAGGAACTGCGGTGGGTCGTGAGGGTCGGAGGCGGCGTGGAGTTTCTGGGCGATCTGGTAGCGCATAGCGATGCCGACCAGCACGTCGGGGTCTGGCAGGCCGAACCTGGTTAGCGGGGTCGGTTCCACGGCCTCGAAGGTCTCGCTGATGCCTGCCTCGTCTGGCGATATCTCGATTTGGATGCGCCGCCAGGTGACGCCGCGCAACTCCATGATGATGTCGAACCGGCGCGGCTTGATGATTTTGTTGGGCACGTCGATCACTTCGACGGGGCCTCGACGCAGCGTCACCGGCCCCCATGGCTCGGCCAGCACACCCTCCAGGA
>WRFI01000141.1 GCA_009778875.1 Propionibacteriaceae bacterium
CTCATCGTCTGGCAGGCCAAGCCCGCAGGCAGTGGCCTGTTCCGTCCGCCGCGCCCGCTCAGTCTCAGCTTTGGCCAAGGCCTGCTGCAACCGCGCTACCTCCTGCCGCAGCATCTCCAGGTCTCGCCCGCCGAGCCCCGACACAGCGTCACGGGCAGCGTCCCGGTCGGCCTGGCGAGACGTCACCTCCGTTTGCGCCAGCACCAGTTGTCTCTCCAAACCGGCCAGGCGGACGCGCAACTCGTCTAGCTCGCGCCTGGCCAGCACCAGCTTTCGCCGCAACAGCATCGTGCCCAAATGCGCCGACTGGGCCTCGACGACGCCCCGCTCCGTATTCAGACGGCGGCGGTCGGCGTCCGCCCGGCGCAACGGGCTCAACACGTCAACCTGACGGCGGGCATCGATCACAGAGTCATGCGCGGCCTTCAACTCGCCGAACTGCTCGACCGCCGCCCGGGCCGTCTCAAAGGTGGGCGGCTCGTCCAGCATGAAGTCCCGAAACAGCGTGTCGAGGCTACTCAGGTTTTTTGCCGACTGCGTCTTGTGTAACAGATGCTGCGCCTGTTCGGACGCCAGACTCAGCCGCTTGCGCAGCCCGTAGGCGAAGTCCTGATATACGTCATCGGCCGCCCAATCTGGGTGATCGCGCTTGATTCCGCGCTTGTCGAGCCCGTTCTCCACGTATGGGGCCAGCCCCAACAACCCAACGTCTTCCCTTGCCAGCAAAAACAGCGACCTGATATCGCTGACGGCATTGGTGCCTTTGGCAAGGTGCATCAAACGGATCAACGTCGTGACCGTACCCTCGCCGTCGTCGTAGGTCAGGCCGATGCCACTCCAGGTGGCACCAGGACGGAGGAAGGCCGTGCCCACCTCGCCCGACACCTCATCGGCCGCCTTCTTGTAGGCGCCGCGTACATAGGTTGCCAGCGTGCGCTCCTGGTCACCCTTGCCGCCCTCTTGCGCCGCCGCATTCAAAGCCAGCCATCTCGGCTGGACGAGCACAGCCCCGATAGCGTCGACGATGCTGGACTTGCCCGAGCCGGACGGCCCCGTCAGCAAGAGACCAGATCTCGGCACCGGGATATCGACATAACCCTGGAAGGTGCCCCAGTTCACCAATTGCAGGCGAACCAGGCGATGCTGGCCGGTCATGCTTCCTCCCCCTCGCCGCTGTCGTCGTCGCCGTCGTCATCTCCAGCCAATCTGACGCCCGAATCGGTCAGCGCACGCGTGCGCGCAGAGCTTCAATATCGAGCGTGCCAAGGTGCTGCGCGACCACTGGTTCCGCCGTTCGCACGTCGGCCGGATTGTAAAGACGCCATGTGCCCAGGGACGCCAAACCGACCGACGTGCTGGGCAGGCTGTAACCCAGACGAGTGGTGAGCTTCACCTGACGGGCTGCCTTCAAGGACTCTGCCTGGGTGCGGGCCAGAGAATCGCGGAGCACGCGGTGCTCCTCATAGGCACGAGTCTGGACGAAGCTGCGCAGACTGCGCGAGAACCCCGTCATTGTGGCCCGCACATGGGCGCTCTCGTTTTCCAGCGCTGGCATGAAGTCGGCCAAAAAGGTCTTCTCCCGGTCGTCCAGCGGAATGGCGAAATCGCGCGACAACACCTGCCCGATCGAGTCTTCGAACGCCTCCGAACGCTGCCGGTCCGCCAACAGCGCGTTGAACGCCCCAAAGGAACGCCCCGCCTCGGACGTGTCGATCAGATCGACCCCGGCGAACACGGCGTCCAACACGTCGCCCCGCGAGCCGCCGCTGTCAATGATCTTCTCGCGCAACCCGGCGTTGATGGCCCGCAGATCGGAACTGACCTGGGCGAAATCACCAGGGATTTCCGACGCCAGCCTCAGCACCTCGGCCAAACGTTCCAGAGCCTCGTCGGTGTCGATGGGCGAGTATTGCCCTTCTTCGACCTGGGTGATCTGGCGGGAGATCTCGTCCTGCTCGGCCCGGAGGGCGGCCAGGCGCCCCTCTTTGTGAGCGTCGGTGTCGCGGGCCAGTTTTGCCAACAGATCGGCCACGTTGGCCAGCCGGGACCTCGTCACCGACCGCCCGTGCGTGTCCAGCCCGGCGACGAATCGAATCACCACCTGTGCCGACGCCGACAGCTCGACAGTCTCGTCCCGTCCCGAATTGTCACGTATCAGGATTCCCAGCCTCACCCATTCGGCGATGTACTGGCCAGCCGAACGCGGCAGGTCGAACCCGAGAAGACGCAACTCGTCCAGATCGTCGGCCACCATTTGCGCGAACTCCACGGCGGTAAGTTGCCGTACCAGCCCGCCGAGCCGCTCCGACAGGATCGCCACCATAACCGGCATTAGTTGCGCCCGCAGAATCGCCAGCCCGGCGTCGCCCCGGGCGATGGTATCGCGCAGGCCGGTGGCTTTGGCGATCACAGCCGGCGAACTCATGCATGTCAGATTAGTGCACGCCTCCGACAATTCTGGCGACCCGCCCAAAGCTTGGGTGTGCGTCACATTGACCGGTCATTCCTCCAGGCGGTACCCCACACCTCGAACGGTGACCAGCTTGGACGGGCGGCTCGGATCGGCCTCGATTTTGGCGCGCAACCGCCAAGTGTGGACGTCCAGCGTCTTGGTGTCGCCGAAGCTGCCACAAAGCTCGAATTTTCGGATATTTCGATTAGACTGTGGTGGAAAGGAGTCGCCATGCCAACCACCCAGACCACCCGTCACGACAAGACGTACGTGCCCAGCCCAGACGAGATCGCCCAGGCCAAGCAACTGTTCGACCAGTTGGAACACGACCTGGCCGAAACCGGCAAGACTCTGCTCACTTCCCCGTCCGGTCAGATCATGGAACTGCCACCCACGCTGTTCGACGCGCTCCACTTCGTCGGTGCGAACCTGGCGGCGGGCAACGGCGTTACCATCGTGCCCCGTGCCACCAAACTGACCACACAGGAGGCCGCTGACTTCCTCAACATCTCCCGGCCCACACTGGTGAAACTGCTCGAATCCGGGGCTATGCCATTCGAGATGGTCGGGCGGCACCGCCGCGTCACCCTCGACGATCTACTCAACTATCAGGAGAAGGAACAGGCCCGTCGCCGTACCGTGCTAGCTCAGGCCGCCCGCAACAACCAGGAATCTGGCATGCTGGCGTTGACCATCATGCCCGGCGTGGAGTGAGATTCCGATGGCGTTCCCTGTTTTCTTCGACGATCCCAAGAGACGGTGACCGGGCGGTGGCGACTGATCCGGCGTCGGGCTCGTTGCCGATCGCGGACGGATACGGGGTGGCCTGGTCGGCTCTTCGACATGACGTCCCCCCGACAAAGCAGGCCATTGATGAGTGACATGCGCGGGACTGGGTATTCGAATATGACCGGTCATTCCTCCAGGCGGTACCCCACACCTCGAACGGTGACCAGCTTGGACGGGCGGCTCGGATCGGGCTCGATTTTGGCGCGCAACCGCCGAATGTGGACGTCCAGCGTCTTGGTGTCGCCGGAGTAGCTGGCACCCCAGATGGTGTCGATCAGGGTGGACCGGGGCAACACCCGACCCGCGTTGCGCATCAGCAACTCCAGAAGCTGGAATTCGCGCAGTGGCATGTCAACCCTCGTGCCGGCGACGACAACCTCGTGACGCTCGGCGTCCAGGCTGATGTCACCGACGTCAAGTACCGATCCCGTATCCGGGTCTGGCCTGCGGCGGCGCAGGATCGAGCGCAGTCGAGCCAGCAGTTCCACAGTTGAGAAGGGTTTGGTGATGTAATCGTCGGCGCCGGATTCAAGCCCGAGGACGACGTCGGCCTCGCCCGTCTTCGCGGTCACCATGACGATCGGGACGTCGCTTCGCCGGCGGATCGCACGGCTCACCTCTATGCCCGGCACTTCGGGAATCATGAGGTCAAGCACCACCACATCTGGCTCAGCGTCGTCGAACTCCCGCAGGCCCGCCGCACCATCCGCGGCTTGCCGGACGTCATAACCTTCCCGTTCCAGCAGAAAAGCCAGCGTCTCGCGCAGATCATCCGCGTCTTCGATCAGCAACAAGTTAGTCATGACCGACCCGATCAGCCGACCTTGCCCTGGATGTAGTCCCTGGTGGCTTCCATCAGCGGATCGCTGAACAGACGCGGCGTCAGGTCGGACTCGATAAGCCGGCCAGGCTCGCCGGGGCCGGTTGTCGAGATGAAGGCCGTCACGTCAGAGACCCTCATGGCCTGGGCCATGTTGTGCGTCACGATGACCACGGTGTATTGCGTTTTCAGCGCCAGCATCAGGTTCTCGACGGTGGCGGTCGAGGCCGGGTCGAGAGCCGAGCAGGGCTCGTCCATCAAGATGACCTCTGGCTGCACCGCGACGGCCCGCGCGATACACAGACGCTGCTGCTGCCCGCCCGACAGGCTGGCACCGGACTTGCCCAGGCGGCCCTTGACCTCGTCCCATAAGCCGACGTCCATCAGCGTCTGCTCGACCAGGGCGTCAGCCTCGAAGCGGCCGAGACGCCCGCCCCGCAGCCGAATTCCGGCCAGCACATTGTCGCGAATTGACAATGTCGGGAATGGGTTGGCGCGCTGGAACACCATGCCGATGCGCGAACGCACCACCACCGGATCGGTGCCCGGGCCGTACAGATCGTCCGAACCCAGCCGGATGTGACCTGTGACGCGAGCCCCGGGCGTCGTCTCGTGCAGACGGTTGATCGAGCGCAGCAGCGTCGACTTGCCGCAGCCGGACGGGCCGATCAGCGCCGTGATGCAGTTGGGTGCGATGTCGAGGCTGACGCCGGCGACCGCCAGGGTAGGGCCGTAATAGGCGCTCACGCTGTCGAGTCGCAACGTGGCTTCCTGCTGCTTGGGCCCACTGGTGGCCAGACTGATTTCTTCCAACATTGTCATGCTCGGTTCCTTCCCCTCGCCACCAGCCGCGCGCCTGCCTGAAGCAGCAGCACGAAGATGACGAGCACGAGGGCGGCCGTCCAGGCGCGGTTGTTGTACGCGTCCGGGGGGATGCCCTTGTTTTGCCATTGCGAATAGATGTAGACGGGCAGCGACATCATGCGGCCGCTGAATAGGTTGTAGTTCATGGCGTCGGTGAAACCGGCCACCAGCAGCAGTGGGGCCGTCTCGCCGATGATGCGCGAGATACCGAGTACCACCGCCGAGACGAGCCCGGGGCGGGCCGTCGGCAGCACCACATGGGTGGCGACACGCCAATTCCGCGAGCCGAGGGCCAGCGCGCCCTCCCGCAAATCGTCCGGCACGCGCACCAGCACCTCCTCACCGGCCCGCACGACCACGGGCAGCATGATGATCGCCAGGGCCAGCGAGCCGGCCAGGCCGCTGCGCATCCCGGGGCCGGCGATCAGCGAGATCAGCGC
>WRFI01000142.1 GCA_009778875.1 Propionibacteriaceae bacterium
GTCACATGGCGCAAGGTGCAAGTCGAGCTGTCACCTGACGAGGGCGGTGCCGGCCAGACGGGAGAAGCGTTCCCAGCCGCCGAACTCGCCGGCCTTGGCCTTCCCGACCCTGACCGTCTGGTCGGATTGGCGATGCGCTATCAAATTGCACAGAAACTGCACGCCGCGACCGATCCACATAATCCGCCCGTCGATGTCAACGACCGGGCCAGGGACGTCGTCGATTTGCTGCTGCTGAAAGCACTGTCTGAAGACACTGGAGAACCGGCAAAGCCTGCGATCAGGGCGGCTGGGGTGGACATCTTCGAGGCGCGTGCCAAGGAGGCGGTTGCCCTCGGTAGAACCCCGCGCGCATGGCCACCGCAGTTGACCGCCTACCCGCACTGGCACGACGACTACGCCAAAGCAGCCGCCTCAGCCCATATCGACATACCTCTTGAGGAGGCGGTTGCCACCCTCAACGCCTGGATCAACGAAATCGACCACGCCGGGCCATGCTGATTGCCGCGCTGGGCGATGTTCATGGCCACTGGCGAGAAGCCGTCGCCCTAGTGGAGGCGGCTTGCGCGTCAGCGGGCGTCACGCCTGCCGATCTGACCGCGATCTTCCAGGTCGGGGACGCAGAAGCGCTGCGCTCTGAAGCCGAATTGGCACAGGTGGAGGGGCCGGCCAAATATCGCAAACTGGGCGACTTCCCCGAGGTGGTGGCCGGTGGCATCGTCGTGCCCGCCCCGCTGTTCTTCATCGCCGGAAACCACGAACCGTTCGCGGCACTCGACGCGGACGGCGGACTGGTCGAGGGCAAAGGCGCTTGGGGGCCGAACGTCACTTACCTCGGACGAGCGGGACTGGCCCATATCGGCGGCTTGCGAGTCGGGTTTCTCTCGGGCATCTTTGGCGAAGCCACGTTCCAGCGCGCTCAAGACACCCGACTCAAGTTCAGGGACGGCAGGCATGCGACTCACTACCTGCCCAGCGAACTGGCTGCGGCACGCCGGGCCATGGGCGGTGGGATCGACGTGCTGATCACGCACGACTGGCCCACCGGCATCAGCGGCGCCGATATCCCTGAACCAAGAGGCGACGACAACGTGCGCGCCATCATCGACGACTTCCAGCCTGTCCTATCGCTTCACGGCCATATGCACAGGCCCGCGTCGGCGAAGTTCGGCAAGACAACTGTCGAGTGCCTGGCCCGAGTTGGCTGGCGCAACGGCAACCCGATGGCCGCCGTCGGCGTCTGGGATGTCAACCCGGACGCCGGCACAACGACGCGTCTGGCGTAACCGGCAACAACACCAGCATCATGGCACCCGTGCGTCCTCTGCTGGTGAGCCTGACGCGCCCATCTTTTTCGATTTTGGGGTTGTTTTCGTGTGTTGTCTAGGTGTTTTAGTTAGTTGTGTGGTGTAGTGAGTGGGTGGGTTTCGATGGTGGTGACCTCAGCTGCATCTGCGGCATTCGACGACTTCACTCCGCGCGTCTATTTCGCGCTCGCGCCCGTGGCGTCGGCCCGCTTGCACTACTTCAGAAGCAAGGGAGACCGGACGCCCAGTCGCTACAACCGCCATGCATCTGTCCACGCAGTCTCTCGTCGCCAGTACAACAGGCCAAACACGGCGCAGGCCCTTCTCTGCGCCACCAACTTGGCCGCATTCATGTACCGGTGGCAGGTTCCCAACGACACCTTGGCACTCGACGCAACAGACCAGAGTCAGACGAAATCTAGCTGAAAGTGGACACCTGGGCCGGATTTCGGCCCTTCAAACTCTGACAATATGCCTTCTACAAGGAATTATAGTCGGGTTGACAGGATTTGAACCTGCGACCCCTTGGCGGGTTGACCCCGCTTAACGGTTGGTGGCGGTTAGCCCCGGTTGTTGGCGATTTCCTTGGTTTGACTAGGGAAGATCGCTGCTTACGTGACGACTAGTTACCGGATAGCGGCGGTCCTTGGCGGTTGGTCGCGGTTGAATTCAGGGGCAATTCCAGGGGCTTCGGCGTTGGTCAGGATGCTGCGGGCCACCAGAACTGGTAGCTCCTGTCGGGAGGCACCACTCGCGTGATCCGAGTCGGCTCAACACGCTGGTAGAAGCCAGGCTCCAGAAAGTCATACTGTCTCGGCTCGCTGTCCCAGGGCGCAACCATCTCATAGAGGACGCATGGGTTGCCCATGTACTGAGGGTTGGAGAACCCGCCGCCGAGTCCGTTGTAGTCGTTGAACACGAAGTTGTCACCCGACATTGCGCCGCACTGCCGACACGTGTTGGCCAGATACGCCGACCCCATGGCCTTGGATTACTTTCGTCGCACGCCAAAGCTCTTCGCAAGAGTCTGCGTGAAGTTGTCGGAGAACATGGCTTCGAAGGGCGAGTACGAACCAACCCACCAAGACGTCATCCCCGCCGCATCAGTGACGACCGCACAGACGCCAGTATCTTGCGCGGGCGCGTGGCACTTCCAGCAACTGCGCCCGGCTGTGACAAGGATACCCAGGCGCTGTAGCCGCCACGGCGGGCTTGGCGGTGAGGATGGTGGCAGGATGTCGCGGCACCCGTCGCCCCAATCAATCACCAACGCGCGTGGCATGGCTGCCTCCTCCAGTGTCCAGAATGACCCACTTGCCGTACCGTGTCGAGCCTTCCCGCTTGATGAAACCTTGATCGGCAAGCCTCAGCAGGATGCGCTGGGCCTGTCGGTCGCTCAGGCTCGTTTGCGACGCCAACTCGCGCGCCGGCACCGACCCTTGTGTGCGAAGGATTGCCAGAACGCTGCGCTCGGAGTTGGTCAGGCCTACAGTGACGTCTCTTACGACATCTCTTACGACATCTGTTACGACATTTTCGGGTGAAGAGGTTCTTGGGGTGACATCGTGGTTCTTGATGTGGACGATCACTCGGAGGCTGATCGGGAGTTCTTTGAACTCAGGCGCCGGTAGCCCAGCCTCGATCAAAGCCTCGATTGCTCGGGGCAGGCCCGTGCCCCACTTCTCAATCAGCCCCATCTCCAGAAACACGCGGGCAATCGCCGGGTTCCGGATCACTGACACACCTTGAACCATGTCTTCAACCGTGAGGCTCGGGACCAGCCCGCCGGGGCTCTCGATCTCGATGGTCTGATCAAGGAACGCCACCTTGATAGCCGTACCGTTCGTCGAGTACGAAGCATGCACCAGCGCATTCGTGACGATCTCACGCAGCGGGCTGATCGGGATCGACCACACATCCTTGCGATAGATATCGCCGAACTCGGCATGCTTGAAAGCGTTGCGCTCGAGGAAACGCATCACCTTATCCACCGCAAGCGGCAGCGGCCCATAGATCTCTTCCTGATCCCAAATGTCCCGCTTGGTTGGGCCACGAAAGCGAGCACACTGAACATAGGCAAACGAGAAGAACCTCTCCGGGTGCGGGCAGGCAACCAGTACGCCAGCGTTGGTGGGAGTCAGGTACCCCTGATCATCGACAACCAGCTCCAGAGTCTTCAATGTGCCCTCGTCGACGGCGCGGCCCAACATATCTGCCAGCATCGGCAAGTCGAGATCGTCCATCGTCGCCCGAAACGCCGGAAACTGGTCGAAGTGGACACCCTCCGCACTGCGCTCAAGCTCGGCGATCGTATCTGGCCCGGCCCGGCGGTTGCTGGCGGCCAGACGGATGTACGTACCCTCCTCCTTGCCATACTTCGTCAGGAGATGAGGACGGCGGATACTCACCGCGACATCGGCGACGACCACGGTGACGCCCGCCAGCGGCACCAGCTCGATGGTGAGCATGATCTGGGGCGATACCCAGTCGGCGATCAGATTGGTCAGCCGCTCCTGCTCCAACAGGGGGTCATCAACACCGACCACCTTGCCGTCATCCGCGACGCCTATCACCAACTGTCCTCCAGCCGAGTTGGCAAACGCGACGATGGCACGCATGGCCTTCTCCGGCGAGGACAAGTCCTGCTTATACTCGCGCGTCTTGCTCTCTGGCTGGATCACCCACCCATCAGCCACGGTCAGCGCATAGGCCATCGGTCACCTCCTGGGGTCAATCCTAGAGGCCGCCTCTGACGAAACCCGGTACCCGGCACCGGTGATCCAGCCTGCCGACACAGCCATGGACACCGTTTGCCTCGTCTACGGTGCCAGCTTGCCGATCAGCACGGCGATCCCTGACGGATCGACGCGGGCATCTGGCGTGACGGGCCTTCAAGGCTCAACAGATCATTGACCAAGGCAAACGTATAACGGAACTGTTAGGTTATTGGCCAAACAAGCGCATCGCGCCCTCACCAGGCTGGTCCGACGCACCATTCTCCTTCGGCAGGTCCGGGTTAGCCACGGCTCGCGCGGGTGCCAGCATCTGGGAAGGTATTCCGCCAAAGCCTTTGCATGGCCCGAGGCACGCATCACAGTTCAGAATGCCGCGCTCGGCTGCCCCAACGACTCGAGCGTCACCCTCCAACTCTGGCGGTAGATCAATGGTCATCTCCGTCAAGCGCGCGAGCATCGAAACGAACGTGGTCCGCTCGAAGCGTTCAGGACCGATCAAAGGAGTTGGCTGAACTTGCTGTCAGGGCATGGCCCATCGTTTAGCTCATGTTGAGATCAAGGTGGCCTAGGCTGCGCCAATTCCTAGGCTCGCACCAGCCGCGACGCTGCCAGTCTGTTGAGTGACACGTTCTGCTCGGCAGCCTCGATCACCAACTGGCGATGCACCTCAGGCGGCACCCGCACCATGAACTTGCCCGAATACTCCCGATCAGCCAGTGCCTCCGGCACCAGGTCGCCGTCGGCTTCCAGGTCGGTAACCGTCTCCGACGCCACCCGGTAGATGCCCGCGAATGCCGCGGCCTGACTGGGCGCCAACCACGACAGCGACGGCAATTCGGCGACCGTCCCGACGTACATCTCGTCTTGAGGCGACCAACATACCCGGTAGGTGTAGTGCTGCGCGCGGTTGCTCACTTCTCCTCCTTCAGCCTGCCGACAGCGGCCAGATGAGATCGTCTAGGCCAGATACGGTCTTCCAGTATCAATAATGATACTATGTGATCGGGAGTAGTTGAGCTCGCGGCGGACTCGTGGAGAGCAACAAGACCGGACGACACAGCTTGAAATCTCACCTAAAGTGGACACCTGGGCGGATTTTCGACCCTCCATTACGTCCAAACTGGCCTCTCACAAGGTCTTTCAGTCGGGTTGACAGGATTTGAACCTGCGACCCCTTGACCCCCAGTCAAGTGCGCTACCAAGCTGCGCCACAACCCGTATCCGGCATCCATGACACCGAACCCGCATGAGTCTACTACAA
>WRFI01000143.1 GCA_009778875.1 Propionibacteriaceae bacterium
AGTCATAGGTCAAGGTTAGACGATTGGCCCTGAGGTGCCTCCATTCCCCTCCTTTAGAGGGGTGGCGGCGGAGCCGGCGGGATGGTCTAAATTCCCCTCTGCGGAGGGGTGCCGGCGGAGCCGGCGGGGTGGTCTTCAATTCCCCTCTGCGGAGGGGTGTCGGCAGAGCCGACGGGGTGGTCCCGCGAGGGGTGCAGCGCCGGAGCCACGGAAAATTCCCCTCTGGGGAGGGGTGTCGGCGGAGCCGACGGGGTGGTCTCGCGAGGGGTGCAGCGGCGGAGCCACGGAAAATTCCCCTCTGCGGAGGGGTGTCGGCGGAGCCGACGGGGTGGTCCTCCAAGCGTGTGAAGAAACGTGACGACCCCTGTGTTGACGTTCGGTTCCACGCCCCCCTGCTGCCGCGTCCCCCCAGGGGGACTTGCCACCGAACACCCCTACCGCAACCCGGTTTGTGGCCGGGGTTCCTCCATCGGCTGGCAGCACCAGTCAACTGTCTGCCACGCCCAAGGTATCTTCCACACCTGGCAGGGTGACGCCCCAAGTTGGCGGGCAGGTGACAGCATTCTTGAAACACCCGGGTTCGCCAGCTTCCGGTGCGACGGCGAAGAGCGTTCCCCCCTTTGGCAGCAACGAGCCTTAACTGTCACCGACACCCCCCACCAGTTCGCCGACACGGGTGCGGTAGGCGGTGTGGGAGGCGCGGAAAGTAAGGTTCCCCGACAAACAATCACACCAACGCAACCACCAACCAGGTCCGGCAGGGGACAATCGGTCCATCGCGGCGCAGCCACGATGGGTTGGGCGGGGCACCAAACCCGGCCACAACCAGACAACCCGCCCCAAACCAGCCGGCTCAAACACCGCGACCCACAGCGCATGCGCGGCAACTTCTCGGGTCGACGACACCCGGCCGCCCATCGGACCCGACGGTCAGGGTCTCGCCCCGGCATGACCAGGGACTGCAGCTGTCGGGCGTCCCCAAAGGCGCCACCCGGTAGGACCATCACGACTTCTCACACCAGCGGCTGAATTCCCCGTCCCCAACGCGCTGGTGTGAGAAAACGTGACCGTTCCGGGCGGAAATCATCACGCCTTCTCGCACCACCGACACCCTCCCCGGTTTTGATGACGCTGGTGCGAGAAAACGTGATCCACTCGGCGGTCGGAGTAAATTCCCCTCTGGGGAGGGGTGCCGGCGCTGTTCCAACGGTTCGGGTCGGGTGTGCGGGAAAATTCCCCTCTGGGGAGGGGTGCCGGCGGAGCCGGCGGGGTGGTCCTCCAAGCGTGTGCAGGAAGGTGACCGACCACCCCGTCAGTCGCTTCGAGACTGCCACCCCTCCCCAGAGGGGAATTTTCCGTGGCTTCGGCGCTGCACCTGCTTGCGAGAGGGGAATTTTCCGTGGCTCCGCCGCCCCCTCCGCAGACGGGAATTTGGGGCGATTGGACTACTATCGACAATGGAGGTGGGCATGAGCAGGCGACAGATCGCAGCCAGAGTGCTTTACGTTGTGGCCGCCGGTTTTGTCTTGCTGTTCGCCGCGCTGAGCGCCCATGATTGGCACACCTACCTGGCGCATCCCGACTGGAGTGCCCCTTACTACGCCTATGTTCTGTGGCGAGGCATCACATTCTTGACGCCGGCATTCATCCTGCTGATCGTCGGTGTGGTGCTCGACCGCGAGCCGAAACCCTGACCGCCCCGGCGGACCTGCCGCCACCCCTTCTAAGGAATGACGGAGAAGGGCGGGACGGGGCGGCCGTCGAGCCACGCTCGATCAGCGTCACCGGCAGCAGCAGGTTACCCTTTTGGGGTGACTGCCCGTCCAACTCTTTCAGGACGATGCGGGCCGCCGCGGCACCCTGGTCGATGGGCCTTTGGGCCACCGTCGTCAGGCGGAACGGCGCCGACAATGTGTGATCGTCTATGCCTATCACCGAGATGTCCTCCGGCACACCCATGCCGTGACGGTAGATCGACAGGGCCGCGCCCATCGCCATCTCGTCCGACGCCGCAAAGACGGCCGTCGGGTAGGGGCCAGGACCGTCCAGTATCTCGTCCATGATGGCGCCGGAGGCTGACGCCGTGAAGCGTCCCAGCCGCACCCGGGACGGGTCGAGCGGTATGCCGGCCGCCTGCAGTGCGTCCTGAAATCCCTGGAGGCGACCCTCAGGCACGCGGGTGTTGAGGCGCAGTTCGGCCTCGGCGCCGCCGGACAGGTGCAGGATGTCGCGATGCCCCAGATCGATCAGATGCTGGGTCGCCAGACGCGCCGCCGCCACCTCGTCGATGCCGACGAAGCGCAGCCCCTCCACCGGGTTGCCGACGACGATGGTGGGCAGGCCGGTGGCCCGCAGTTCGTCGCGCTCCTCGGCGGAAAAGTCGATGCACACCGCCACGACGGCGTCGCCGCGATGACGCAGCAGCGAACGGTGGAAGACGCGTTGCCGCTCGGTGCCCGTGTAGCCCAAGTCGAACAGCGCCATGTCGTAGCCGGCCTTGCGCAGCTCGCGGTCAATGCCTTCGACCAGGGACGAGAAAAACCATGTCGCGAGCGCCGGCACCACCACGTTGACGGCCCGCGTCCGTCCCGTGGCGATGGCGGCAGCGGCGGCCGACGGTACATAGCCCAGATCGGTGGCGACGCTGCGCACAACCTCGGCCGTCGCCGGCCGAACGGTGGACAGGCCACGCAAGGCGCGTGACACGGTGGAAACCGAAACCCCGGCGGCATCTGCGACGTCTTTGATGTGCGGCGACATTATGTACCAAATCCCTCGATTTTGATCACACTATAGTGCACTGACTCATAATTAGCTTGTCATTGGATCGCACTGGATCGGGCCCCTGGCTGCGTTGTCGTCGCTCACGATAGGACCCGCTATCGGTCGCTCCTCCGCCTTGCCAGACATCCCGCCCAGCACGCCCAATGTGAAGCCAATTCTGAGTCAGCACACTAGTCTCTTTTTGGTTAGCCTTTGGTCGCTCCGGCCAGAAGCCCGCGGACAAAGAACCGTTGCAGCGCGAAGAAGACGATCAGCGGCACGATGATCGCCAGGAACGTCCCGGCCGACAGCAAATACCACTGCTGGCCGTAGCTGCCCGACAGGTCGGTCAGAAGCTTCGTTATCGGCGCGTTCTGCCCCGAACTGAAGATCGTCGCCACCAACAGATCGTTCCACACCCACAGGAACTGGAAGATCGCGTAGCTGGCGATTGTCGGCATGGCTAGCGGCAGGGCGATCCTCAGCAGGATTTGGCCGTGCCCCGCGCCGTCGATCTTGGCCGCCTCCATGATGTCGGTCGGTATCGCCGCCAACGAGTTGTGCAGCATGAAGGTCGCCAGTGGTAAGGCACTGATGGTGTGGGTTATCCACACGGCCATGAACCCGTTGGCCAGCGTGGTGGACGCCACGCCGGGGAAGATTTGCAGGCCCCCGATCGCCAAGCCTCCGCCGTACAGCTTCAGCAACGGCACCAGCACCATCTGCAGTGGCACAACCTGCATCGCGAACACCGCGATGAACAGCCAATCCCGCCCGGGGAAGTCCAGCCAGGCGAAGGCGTAGGCCATAAGCAGCGCAATCGTGATCGGCAGGATCGCCGCCGGCAGCGTGATCGTCACCGAGTTCGTCAACGCCTGGATCACGCTGATACCCGACTTGAACTGCAAGGTCTGCGTGTAGTTGCTCAGCGTCACCGTCGGGTGGGCGAAGAAGTTCCACCAACCGTTGGTCTGGATGTCGGACGGCGGCCGAAAGCTCGACACGAACAGGCCGAAGGTCGGCAGCGTCCAGATGGCCGCCAGGATCAGCGCGCCGGCCGTGGCGATCGGCGACGTCAGCTTGCGGTGCGTGTTGCGCAGCGCCTTGGCGGTGGCGCCCTCGCCCGGCTTGCCGGCGCGGGTGACGGGCAAGAGCCCTGTGGTCTGGGAGCTGCTCATAGGCCTGCCCTCTCGCGACGAAGGTTACGGGTGTTGTAGGCAATGAAGGGGATCACCAGAATGAACAAGATGACGGCCAAAGCCGCGGCGTGACCCGATTGCGGCGGTAGTTGCCCCGTTTGCCGGATCATCTCGTAGCCCAGCACGGTGGTGCCCTGGTGACCGCCGGTGGTGACGGCGATGATGTCATACACCTTCAGCGAGGTGATCGAAATCGTCACCCAGACGACGATGAGCGTCGGCCTGATGGCCGGGATCGTCACGTTGAAGAACCGCTGCACCGCTGACGCGCCGTCCAGTTGGGCAGCTTCCGTCAACTCTTCGGGGACGCCCTTGATGGCGGCCGACAAGATGACCATGGCGAAGCCGGTCTGCGACCAGATCAGGATCACGATCAGCAGCGCCACGTTCAGGGGATGGATGTTCAGCCAGTTGACGGGCTGCCCGCCGAACTGCACGACAATCCAGTTGAGCAGGCCCACCTGGGTGCCCTGGCGGTAGTCGTAGAGGAATTTGAAGATCACGGACGCGCCGACCAGCGAGATGGCGACCGGCATGAAGATCAAACTCTTCAGCACCTTTTCGCCCCTGGCCCTGTCGACCCAGACGGCATACAGCAGGCCGATGGCCGTCGCGGCGACGGGGGCGACAACCACCCAGATGATGGTGTTGGCCACGGCCGTCAGGCCCCCGGTGCCGCTGTTCTCCGAGAACACCCAGACGAAGTTCGTCAAACCGGCGAAAGTGGTGCTCGTCTTGTTGTCCTGGAAGGCGGCGACGACGGTGCGCAGCGCCGGGTACAGCAACCCGACCGCCAGCAGCGCGAAACCGGGTGAGCAGAACAGGAAGATTTGAATCAGCCGCCCGCGTCCCTTGGACTGGCGCTGGTCAAGCCAGAAAAGCCCGCCGCCCAGCACGGCCGCCAGAAGATAGCACCAGGTCGCGCCGCGCTCCAGGCCCAGCAGCGCCAGCACCCCGACGGGCACGCCAATGGCGACGGCCAGCCGGGCGATTGAATAACCCGTGCCCGGTCGCGGCATGATTTCGACGAACAGCACCACCAGTGCGATCAGCACGGCGAAGGCCGCCAAGACAATGGGGATCTGCTCCAAATGGGGCAGCGTCGTCAGCCAGGTGAAGAATTCCTGCATCATTGCGGTACTCCAATCTCAATGTGGGGGACGTTATGTGGGGGACGTTATGTGGGGGACGTTATGTGGGGAACGTTGTGGGCTGAGGTATTGCCTCTCAGCACCACTCTGGTCGGTGCGCGACTATCGTCGCACCTCCCGGCGTTCTTCGCAGTCGCATACGGGCGCTCCTTCGCTTCGCTCGGA
>WRFI01000144.1 GCA_009778875.1 Propionibacteriaceae bacterium
CGAACAATTGCACCGTGTGCCTGGCCGTAAGCTTTTTGATGAGCCTGCCGTGCCCGTCGTAGTAAAACCGTTTGTCTTCAAAGACCCGAACGAGGTTGTCCTTGACGTAGCCGCGCTGCGAGCCTGCCGTGGCTCTTTCGGCGGCCAGCCGGGTGGCGCTGTCCTGGATGTTGCCCGCGGGGTCGTAGCCGAAGACTTCGGTTCCGATGCCGCCGCTGAAATCCTCACTGACGCGCTGGTTGATGCGCCCGGTCGTGTCGTACTGGTAGGCGGCGTTGCCATGCAGGCTGTGCAGGCTGTGCCTGAGTTCGCCTGTCTTGTCGTAGGCGTAAGCTTTCATCAGCCCATCGAGCGGGTTGTGCTCTGGCGTGCCTACGGCCAGCACCGCCTTTTGCCAGACTGGCGCTCCGCTGTCCTTGGGGCCGAAAGGCTGCGTCGGCACATTGCTGCCCTGACTCCAGGCGCCAATGCGACGGCCCACCGGGTCCCAGGCGTAGCGCGTGGTGGCCGCCCCTTGTGTGCGCAGGGTCTCGCGGTGCAGGTTGTCGCGCTCGATGTCGCTGATAGTCTGGCGTTGCGCCGGTTCGTCCGGCTTTTGCGTGTCGCGCTTGCTGAACTCGATCTGGTGCAGATGGCCCGAGCCGTAGTGCAGGTAGTTGAGCGCGCGCTCGATGTCTTCCTGCCCCGGCAGCGCGGGCAGCACGGTCTGGGTACGATTGCCCAACTCGTCGTGGCTGTGTTTGAGGGTGTGGCTTTGGCCGCTTTGCTCGTCGGTGGTGATTTCTTTGATGCAGTTGCCCAACTTGTCGTAGCAGTAGCTGACGGTGTGTAGTAACTGCAACTCGAATTCAACGGGTTTGCCCTCTTGTTCCTTTTGCCCGAGCACTTTGAAGCGGCTGGCTTTGAGCAATCGGTTTGCCGCGTCGTATTGATAGCGGCTGTGGTATTGCGCGGTGCGCTTTTCTGTTAACCGTCTGGCGGCATCGCGGATGAGTTCGGTGCGCAAGCTCTGGCTTGAGCCTGCCTCGTTGCCCCAGATGCGGTGTTCGGGCGGCTGGGTTTCGTTGGCTTGCCAAGCCTGGATGTCGTCGCCGATGCCGGGGTGCTGGGTAACTGCAATGGGCCAGCCGTTGGCGTCGTGCTCCAGACTCACGCGCTGGCCGCCGGGACGCTTTTCTTCGGTCAGGCGGTTGGCGGCGTCGTAGCTGAAGTCGAATGTGGCGTTGTTTTCGTTGACGAGTTGCGACAGGCGCTGGGCCTGGTCGTAGGCCAAGGCGATGTGGCGCTGCTGCGCATCCTGGCGTGAGGTCAATTGCCCGCGCCGGTTCCAGTTCAGGCGGGTGGCACGGCTTAAGGGATCGCTGATGCTTGCCAGTTGCCCGGCGTCGTTGTAGCCGTACTGGTAATGCGCGCCATCAGGCAGGCTGGCCGCGCGCAACCGGCCTCGCACATCGTGGGTGTATTCGGTTTTTTGGCCCAGCGCGTCGGTGACGCTTTTGAGGTTGCCCCAGCCGTCCCATTCGTAGTGGGTGCTCTGCTCTGAGCAGTCGGTATATTGCAGCAGTTGCGCCCGCTCGCTCCAGCGCAGCCGCTTGGTGCCGCCTTTGGCGTCGATGATGCGCAGCGGCAGCCCACGTTTGTCGCGGCTGTAGCGGGTGACGCTACCATCGGGCGCGGTGTGGCGCGTGAGGTTGCCGCGCTCGTCCCAGGCGTACAACTGGGTGCCGCCGTCGGGCGCGGTTTCTCTCCAAGGCAGGCCCATCGACAACCAGCCGGTGCTCCAGGTGCGGCCCAGCGGGTCGGTTTCGGCTTCCAGCAGGCCCAGCTCGCCGTAGCGGTAACGGGTGACGCTGCCGTTGGGAGCGGTGAGGCTCAGACGCTGCTTGTTGTCGTCGTAGGTGGCGCTCCAGCTCTGGCCCAGCGGGTTGGTGTAGCTGAGGATGCGGTATTCGGCATTCCACAGCCAGGTTTGCACCCGGCCCATCTGGTCGGTGACGATGGTGCGGCCCTGAACCCGGTTGGGGTCGGGCGTTTGCGCCACTTCCTGTTGCTCGTAGCGTATGTCGTAACGCTGGCCGTCATTGGTCCAGTGGCGCACCACGCGCGCCCATTGGCCGCTGCCTTGCCATTCATAGTGGCATTCAAGGCCCGCGGCGTTGGCGTGCCATGTCATATGCCGGTCGGCGTTGTAGGCAAAACGGCGCTTTGTGCGCCCCTCGCGGTCGATGACTTCGGCCAGTTGCCCGGCGCCGTCGTAGCGGTAGCGCGCCAGCACGCCGGGCAATTCGCCAGGCGCGGGAGTGACGATGCCGATTTCAACGAGCCGTCCCAACGAGTCACAGCGCAATTGCAGCAGGCGGCCTGTGCTGTCGGTGAGCTGGTGCAGGCGTTGCTCTTGGTAGCGCAACTCGATGTAGTTGGCGTTGCCATCTTCTATGCGCTGCAGTTTCAGACGCTGCGCCGGCGCGCCTTCAACGGCTGGCTCGAAAACCCAGTATTGACCATCGATGGTCTGAACGATGTAGCGTCCGCCATCGCTGCACCACAGCCAATAGCCTTCACTTTGGCTGTAGATGCCGGTGCCCGGCTCGGGGCGCGGAAATTCGATGTCTCGGCCTTGCCTGTCGTAGAGCACGGCCACGGCTTCGTCGGCCGGGTTGATGCCCAGGTGCAGTGCAACGTTGTAGGGCACGCTCCAGCCCTGACCGTGCAAACCGTCAGGGCGCACGTCGTGGCTGCTGTAAAAACGCTGCCACGTCAGGGCGATGGGGCCGGGCAGTTCAAAGTCGAGTTCGGCTTCGCCACCCAGTATCTTGCCGCCCGTGGCTGCGTGAATGGGGTTGCCGAATGAACTGACCAGACCCCATAGGCCCACGCCGACTCCTACCGCTCCTTCCACCAGACACGGAATGGCCGTACGCCCCTGCCCGGCAAGCTTGGGCAGGCAACTGAGGCCCCGCACAATGAACGCCACGTTGATGGCGGTGACGATGATCTTGGAGATCAGGGGCACCTCGTCGGCCACGTCACGCACCCGGGCGGTGGGCCCACCCACGAATACGTCGGGCGAGCCTTCGCTGATCTTGGCTCCGCATGTAGTGTGGTCGTCCTTGCGGGACATGACCCAGCTATTCACATAGACGGTTTCGGAGCCTTCGGCCAGATAGATGGGCGGCGAATGCTTGGAGCACAGCACCTGGTCGATCGGCACGTCCGGGCTGGCGCGCGCCGCCCCGCGCGCCTTGCTGTTGATGAATACGTCCATCGACGCCGTGCTGATCTTGCCGGTAACGGTGAGCTTTTCTGGTACCAGCTTGTCGGCTATGAAGTCACCCGCCATGCTTCCAGCGAATCCGCCAACCAGGCGCGCTCCGCCAACAGCCGCAGCAGCCAACAGCGGCGCTGCCGCTCCGCCTGTGCCAATGACGGCCACGACAGCAGCGCCGGCGAGCGCACCCACCACAATCCCGCCAATCAGGCCACCCGCAAACTTGGCCCAAAAACGCGCGTGCGCATTGGTATGCGCTATCGGGTCTTCCAGCCTTGCCGCAGGGGAGCCTTCTTCCGCCATGATTACCTTGCTGCGCGTGGCTTGAAGCTGCTGATGGCTGCCTGCCAGCCGTTCAGCGCCGACTTGTCAAAAGACTCAAATCCGCTCATCGTAAAAATAATCACGCGCTGCGTTCCCGACAATTGCATCGCCACCTGACGCTGGTGTATGCCTTGCTCGTTTTGCGTGAAGGCTCCACCAAACTCGAAGGCGGCGCTGACGCCTGACGGGGGTTTCAACTCGGTGGGAGGCATGACCGGCTGGTATCCCTTGACTTGCGCAGCAAGATCGCCCAATTGGCGTTGTATCAATTGCAGCAGCGATTCGCCGGTTCGCAGCTCGTCCCGGCTGATGATGTACGTCACGCCAGACCCGTCGGGCAGGGCAAGCACGTTCATGGTGCGGTCGATTCTGCCGTCCAGCGGCAGATCCATCTGCCCCTCGTTGAATGTGTATTCCATGAGCTTCTGTGCTTTCACTTGCAATTGAGAAAAATCTTGGAACCTTTTTGGTCGAACTCGTCGTCGAATTTGAAGAATCCTGTTTTACCCTTGATGATGATGGTGCCGTCTTTCAGCAAGGTGATCGATGCGTCACCACAGACAAGCGCGACCCGCTCGCCGCCAACAACGAAGGCGTCCTGACCCTTGCCCTCCACCAATACCGACACTTTGCCCACTACGTTGGCGTTGGCGTTGGTCGAGGTCAGGGAGGCATCATCTTTCGCAATGACATTGGTCGCTCCGGCGTTGGAATGAGAAACGATGTCTCCGCCCGAGACGACGTTGATCTGCCCGCCGGTGCTCACCTGCGTGAGCATGCCGGTCTTGGCCAGTTGGGTGTACTGCCCGCCCGCCGTATGGGTCATGGCCGCTTGCGAGCGCATGGAGATTGATTGCCCCGAACTGACCACCACCGGCTTGGGGCTGATCATGGTCTGCCCCTCGGGGCTGACAATCGAGACGATGGGCTTGTCGATCTGCTGCGACAGGCCAAGCAGAGTCTGCGCGTCGGACATGGCCGGGTCCATGTTGGAGGAAACGGCGCTTTCGCCGCCGCCGCCCGTGCCTAACGCAGCCGCAGCCGCGCTGACGGCACCGGCCACGCTGGGCAAGGCGCTTGCAAGCGCGGTCAAAAGCCCGCCTTTGCTTTGCACGATAGCCGCGACAACGTCTTTCGTGGCATTGATGGCTTGCTCGGTTTCCTGGATCAGCGCGCCGCTTTGTGCCAGCGTCTCGCCCATGTGATCGTGCCCATCAGGGCTGTCATGGGATATTTTTTGCTTGAAGTCCGATGTGTAGGTCGTTATCAGCAGCCCTTTGTCCGCGCGAATGGCCCCCCATTCGTTGGTGCGCAACTCAAAGCCATAACTGCGCTGAAACAAGTTGCTCTGGTTGAGTAGATAGCCCATGTTGAGCTGGGTTTGGCCGTAGTCGCTGGAAAGCTCCAGGTGCTCGATGCCCTTTTTGTCTTCAAAGCGCAGCATGTTCTTGCCACCGCCGCCTATACTCCAGTTGGTTTGGATTCCGCTTTGCGTCTTGTTGGTCGGCAAGTTCCACGGGGGCATCTGCGCGGCGTTGTACACCCGCCCCGTGATGATCGGGTAGTCCGGGTCGCCGTCCAGAAAGTCCACGATGACTTCCTGACCTATTCTGGGAATGTGCATCGACCCATAGTTGGCCCCG
>WRFI01000145.1 GCA_009778875.1 Propionibacteriaceae bacterium
ACGGGCCAACATGCCGTCAACCGATTGCCTCAGCGAATCAATTTCGTGGGTGACACCGTCACGCCACAAAGCTAACCTTGCCGTCCGACGACGGGCTTCTGTCAACATTTCACGGGCCTGCTCACGCATCGCGTCCGCATCGGTGCGGGCATCGGCCAACAACTTGACCACCTCGGCGCGGGTCTCACTCGTCTGCCTGGACGACTCGGCCAGCATTTTGTCGACCTTGACCGCCCCCTCCTCGCGCATTCGGGCGACCGACTGCTGGGCGTCCGCCATCATCGCGGCGGCCTGCTCCCGCGCCCCATTGACGGCGGCCTGCGCCGCGGTGCGCGAGATGCTCGCCCGGACCTTTTCCTGCTCGGCGTGCAAGGTCGCCTGGTTTTCAGCCTCCGCCAGGCGAGCCGCCGCCTGGTCGCGCATGGTGTCGCATGCCAGCTGGGCATCGGCCAGCAGTCGCTCGGCCCGGCCCTGGGCGTCAGTCAAGGTGACGTCGGCGTCCCGGCGGGCCTTTTCGAGCATCGCATTAGCCTCAGCGGTGCGGTCACTGGCCTGCTCGTCCGCCTGACGGCGGGTGGCTTCGGCGACTTCCTTGGCGTCGGACAGAATGCGGTCCGCCTGCGACCGGATGGCATCGGCGGCTTCCTGGGTTTCAGCCAACAGGCGCTCCCGCTCGGTGCGGGCGGTCAAATCGGCGGCCGACCTTTCAGCTTCCGCCGTCGCCTTCTCGGCCGCCATGAGACGACGCGTGGACTCAAGCTCAGCCGCCGCCTTCCGGCTGGCCGTCTCATGCTCGTCCACCGTCGCCTGCCACTTGGTCTGCTCGGCGGTCACTTTGGCGGCAAACTCAGTGCGCGCCTTGATCTGCTCTTCCTCGAACGCGCTCAGCGCGGCAGCGGATTCATTCTCCCAAGTCAGCCGACGGTTCAGCAACTCTTTTTCGAGCTTGTCCCGCAGTATTCGCTCGGTTTCCAGCTGCTCATCGGCCCGCTTTTCCATCTGCGCCAGCGACATGGACCGTGCCAGGTCGATGTCCGCCTGCGCCCGCTCCATCGCCTGATCGGCTTGGCGTTGGGCCGCCATCGTGATCTCGGTCGCCTGAGTTGCTGCCGCCTCAATCGCGCGGCTCGATTCTGCCTGAAGCCGGGTGATCTCGTCCCGGGCAGACGCCAGTTCGCGCAAACCGATCGAGCGTCGAAGCGCATAGTCATTGTCCAACGCGGGAAGGGCGACCCGCAGGTCGGCGACCCGTGTCTCGATGGCCTCGGCCTCGGCGCGAGCCTCCTCGACGACCCGCTTCGCCTCAGTTTCGGCGTTGACCCGGACAATCTCGGCCAGCGATTGGGCATGCTCCAGCACCGTCACGGCGCGACTCGTCGCGCTGTTGTCGCCAGAATCGGCGGGAAGTTCTTCCTCCACCGTCCCGACTGGCTTCTTAGCCATGACCATCTCCTGCGATTGCTGCCTCATTACCACACAATAGAAACAGTTTAGTGGACGCCCGCAACATGTGTTAACCCTCAATAAAGGCGATGTTGAACGTAGCGAGCGACTGGGCGAATTCAGGGTCAGCAGCCGCTGATCACCATCTCAGCCGTCACTTGATCCAACCAGGTTCGCATCGACGTGTAGTCGCTGACCCCATTGACGATGACGGAAAACGCCACCTGTTGCCCCTTCGTGGTGACGGCATACCCCGTCAGACTGGCCACCCCGTCAAGTGAACCGGTCTTGGCGTGAACAAAACCGCGGGCAGCCGAAGCACCCGGCTCTTGGAAACGGTCACCCAAGGTGCCGGAATAGGCGGCCACCGGCAGACCCGCGATGACCTCCCGGGCCGCGCCGCCTTGCTTGTCTGCCCAGGCGATCACGCCCGCCAGCGTCGCGGCCGTCACGTTATCCTGCCTTGACAACCCGCTGCCGTCCACGATGCGGATCCCCGGCTTGGCAAGGTTGACTTGGCTGAGCCACAAAGTGACCGCCGAAGCCCCGTCGTCGAACGTCCCCGGCTGGCCGGTGGCGATGGCCAGATGCCTGAGCAGCACCTCGGCCGCCGAGTTGTCAGACGCCTGCACCGTGTCATTGATGATGGCCCGCAGCGGCAGCGAATCAATCGACGCCAGCGGAGGCGCCCCAGACGGAGCCGCCGCGCCCGTCGTGTCGACGCCCGTCACCTGGATGCCGTGCGCCTGCAGCTGCGAGGCGAACAGTTTGGCCGCGTCATAGGCTGGCGTCACCGAGCGGACGGCCCGTCCCTCCGGGGTCGTGGCGGGCGCCGGCGTCATGCCCGCGTCAACCCACAGCGCCGAGATGTGCGTCACCGCGGTGGCATATTTGGGGTCCCAACTGGGATGCCAATCGGGCCCGCTGAAAGCTGTGTCGTCAAAGCCCAGGCTGACGGACGCGCGTCCCGCCGCCTGCAAGGCTTGGGCTGTTGCGCCAGCCAGATCGTCCAATGTCTTGGGCTGCCCGAGTGTGGCCGTCGAAGCGGTAGACGCCAGATACGGGTCGCCGCCGCCGACCAGGA
This sequence comes from Propionibacteriaceae bacterium, assembly GCA_009778875.1. Classification (GTDB taxonomy): domain Bacteria; phylum Actinomycetota; class Actinomycetes; order Propionibacteriales; family Propionibacteriaceae; genus WRGV01. Next base: position 2,528 of record WRFI01000145.1, read on the forward strand.
TTATCTTGTTGCCAGCGCCCGCCACCACCGCGGTCTGGTACGTGGTGGTCATGGCGTCCGGCCCGAGTGCCGTAATCAGCGCCATGGTGGTCAGCAGTTTCTCGCTGGACGCCGGGATCATGGGTTGCGAGCCCCCGGAATCCCACAGCACGTTTCCAGACTGCAGGCTGATCACCTGACCCGTCAGCGTGCCGCCACCCGTCTGCGGCACCGCACCCAGGGCGGCCGCCAGGCAGTCGGGGGACGGGTCGGGGGCTGGCGCCGGACTGGGCGTCGGGGTTGGGGCCGGCTCAAAGACCGACGGGTCGACGGTCGCCGCACCGGGCGGCACATTCCACTGCTGCCTGTCAGCCACCGCAGCCACGGCAACGACCCCGGCCACAACCAGCGCGATCGTCACGCACAGCAGGATGATCCACCGCACGAGCGGACGCTGGGCGGACTTCGACATGCGTCCGATCTTATCGTGCTCATCCGGTATCGTTTAGCCCATAACATTGCACCTGAAAGAAGGCCTGTCATGCCGTCCACGATCGACGCCAGCATCGTTCCGCAGTCCGACCTGACGTTCGACGTCACCATCGAGATTCCGCGCGGCACCAAAAATAAGTACGAGATGGACCACGACACGGGACGCATCCGGCTTGACCGCACTCTGTTCACGTCCACCCAATACCCCTACGACTACGGGTTCATCGAGCAAACACTGGGCGAGGACGGCGATCCGCTGGACGCCCTGGTGATCGTGCCCGAGCCGACCTTTCCCGGCTGCCTGATCAAATGCCGGGCCGTGGCAATGTTCCGCATGCGTGACGAACACGGCGGTGACGACAAGCTGCTCTGCCTGCCGGTGGCCGACACCCGCAGCAACTACATCGACAACATCGATGACGTCCCCGAATACATGCTGCTTGAGATTGAGCACTTCTTCACCGTCTACAAGGATCTTGAGCCGGGCAAGTCGGTCGAAGGCGCCACCTGGGTGGGGCGCAAGGCCGCCGAGGACGAGGTCCGCAAGAGCTACGCCCGCGCCAAGGGCAGCGGGTATGCGCTTCGGAATCTGGGTTTCCAGGGCGAGTAGATGGCTGATCCAGCCACTCACGCACCGTCGCGGCGTCTTCCCGTCGACCGCGTTCTGGCGGCCCTGCAAAGGTTGCCCCTTTGGGTGTTGGCCACGGCCGTCATCGTGGTGTTGGTCGTCGTCACCGGGTATGCGGCGTCACGGCCGCTGAGCTGGCGCCCGCCCATTGAGATAACCCCGACAAGAACCCCGACCCCCACACCCGAGCCGACCCCGGCGCCGCCGGCGGCCGCACCCGATCAGCCAGACCTGCTGGCCGCCATTGCCAGCATAGAAACCCAATACCGGACGAGTATCGGGCTGGCGATCGCGCCGATCGCCTCTCCTGGCCATGTGACCATGCAACCCTGGGTGGGCGGCAGCCTCACGACCGCGCTGGCCTGGCGAACCATTGATGTTCCCGTGGCGATGGCCGTGGCCAGCGACTCGAACCAGCCGAAGGACTTGGACTACCTGCTCAAGACGGCCATCACCCAAGACTCACCGGCCGGGGACGAGGCCCTGTGGCAGTTCCTGGGCACACCCGAGGACGCCGTCGACAAGACGACAGCCATCCTGACGGCCGCCGGCGACACCACCACGATACTTCCGGCGGCGTCGGCCACAAACGGGTCGCGGGTCTTCACCGACGTTTGGTGGGGCCAAGGCGACGCCGCCCAAGTCATGGGTGGCCTGTTTTGCATGTCTCCGTCGTGGCCGGTCGTCTACCACTTGACGGAGGGCGGCCCGCTGAACGGCTTCGGCCTGGCGTCTCTGCCGAACAGTCTTGTCAGAACCGGATCAGGTGATGTGGCGTCGCTTTACAGCGGCACCTCGATTCGCCAAGTGGGCATTTTGACGCTGGACAACGGCGCCCGGGTTGGGGTGTCCCTGTCGGCCGCCGCCGACGACGGCACCGGCAACACCGCCAGCCAAGCGATGACAGCCGTCGCCGCCCTGCTGCCCAGCCTGGAGGGCTACACCGCCACCACCTGTTAGGGACGTGCCAGGGACGCCACGAGCACGGCTTTGATGGTGTGCATGCGGTTTTCGGCCTCGTCGAAGATGATGCCGGCGTTGGCTTCGAAGACGTCATCTGTGATCTCGAACTGATCGGCGCCGGTGGCCTCATGCAGCTGACGAGCCATCTTGGTGTCCAGGTTGTGCAGCGCCGGCAGGTCATGCAGCACCTTGACGTTCGGATTGCCGGTTCGCGCGAGCAGGGCGGCGTCCACCCGGTATGGGCTCAGGTCTCGCACTCGCTCGGCCGCCAACTGCGCCGGCTCGCCCATCGACAGCCAGATGTCCGTGTAGACGAAATCGGCGTCCGTGACCGCGTCCAGGTCGTCCGTGACCGTCAGCTGGGCTGACGTGCGGGCCGCGATGTCGCTGGCCGCCTCGATCACCGCCTCGTCTGGCTGCAGGGACTTCGGCGCGATCAGGCGGACGTCCAGCCCGGCCAGCGCCCCCGAGACCAGCACCGAGTTGCCGACATTGCTGCGGGCGTCGCCCAGGTAGGCCAGCTTGACGGCCGCCAGGGGGCCGGCAAAATGCTCGCGCATCGTCAACTGGTCGGCCAACATCTGGGTGGGGTGCCACTCGTTGGTC
>WRFI01000146.1 GCA_009778875.1 Propionibacteriaceae bacterium
CGCGGCGGCATGGAGTCGATCGAGCACACCCAGCTTGAGGCGGCGGCGTCGGTCGGCTTGAGCCACTGGCAGATCATGTGGATGATCGAGCTTCCCCAGGTGGTCAGCCGGGTCCTGCCCGGGCTGGCCGGCCAGTTCGCGTCCGTCATCAAGGACAGCTCGCTGCTCTCGCTGATCGCCGTGGTCGAGCTGACCCAGACCATGCGAGAGATCACCGCCACCAACTTCGCCTTCTTCGTGGCCTACTTCTTCCTGGCCGCCCTCTACTTCTGCCTCACCTTCCCGGTGACGCTGCTGAGCCGCTGGCTGGAGCGGAAATTCCAGTATGTGAGTTGAGCGGCCAGCAGCGTACCTCCAGCGATCTCATATGATACGCTTTTCATACCAAATGATTACAAAGGGAGTCAGAAATGACAACAACGCTTACCGTTAGGATGGACCCGGAACTCAAGGAGAAGTTCGGCGCCGTAGCTGCGGCGGTCGGCTTGGATGCTCCTACCGTCGTGCGAATGCTTGCAGTGCAAACAGTGCGCCAGCAAGCGATCCCGCTCAGTCTTTCGGCTTCGGGCGAGCACACGGACATTGCCTGGCTCGATCAGGCGCGCGCGGATTGGGGTTCGTGGTGATGTTCCAATTCGGCGATGTCGTGCTCGCCGCTGGTGGTACGTACTCATCAAAACCGCGCCCAGTGCTGGTGTTCCAGAACCAGCTGGCGCCGACTGGTGATTCAACGGTCGTGATTCCCTTTACCAGTGAAAACAACCCAGCCATTCCCTACCGGGTAGCGGTATCGCCAACCGAACAGAATGGGCTTGATCGGCCATGCTGGCTTGAAGTGGACAAAGTGTCGGCCATTCGCACGTCATGGCTGGGCGAAACCGTCGGAGTCTTGGAGGAGCAGTCACAGATGGAAGCAATTGGACTATCCCGGCGACTGCTGTCTCCAGCAGGGTAGCGTAATCGGAAAGGACTGGCATGGCGATTGAGGCCGACGTTGTCGTGATCGGCGGCGGGTCGACGGGCGCGGGTGTCGCCCGGGACGCTGCGATGCGCGGCTATTCCGTCGTCCTTGTCGACCGGGCCGACCTGGCCCAGGGTACCAGCGGACGGTTTCATGGGCTGCTGCACTCTGGCGGACGGTACGTCGTCTCCGACCCCGAATCGGCCCGCGAGTGCGCCGTCGAGAACGAGATCGTCTCGCGCATCAACGCCAACGCCGTCGAGCTGACCGGTGGGTTGTTTGTCTGCGCGCCGGGGGACGACGAGGGATTCGCCGACCAGTTTTTGGCCGGGGCCACCGCCACCGGCGTGCCAGCAGGAGAGATCGGCGTCGCCCAGGCACTGCGGCGGGAACCGCGCCTGAATCCCGGCATCACAAGGGCAATCGAGGTTTCTGACGCCAGCGTCGACGGCTGGGCCTTGGTGTGGGGAACGGCCCGGTCGGCCGCCGAATACGGCGCCAAGGTGCTGACCTACCACCAGGTGACCGAGGTGTTGATCGCGGACGGGCAGGTCCGCGGCGTCGTCTGCCTTAACCTGGCCAGCGGCGAAAAAGTGACCATCGAGGCGGGCTTCGTGATCAACGCCGGCGGCCCATGGGCGGGTCAGATCGCCGGGCTGGCCGGCTGCCATGACGTCGACGTGGTACCCGGGCGGGGCGTCATGGTGGGCATGAACCACCGACTGGTCAACACCGTCATCAACCGGTGCGTCTACCCGACCGACGGCGACATCCTCGTCCCCGTCCACACCATTTGTGTCATCGGGACGACGGACACCGCGGTGGACGACCCCGACAACCTGGCCATACCGCGGGCCGAGATCGACGCCCTGCTGGACGCCGGCGAGGCGCTGGTGCCAGGGTTCAGGCAGACGAGGGTGCTTCACGCCTGGGCGGGCGCGCGTCCGCTGATCCGGGACTCGCGGACGGCGGCCGGCGACACCCGCCACATGAGCCGGACGATGGCGATCATCGACCACCAGGCGCGCGACGGCGTGAGCGGTCTGCTGACGATCGCCGGCGGCAAGCTGACGACCTACCGTCTGATGGCCGAAAACGTGGTGGACGCCATGGAGGCCCAACTGGGCACGCCGCACCCCTGCCGGACGGCCGACGAGCCCGTGCCCGAGGCCTCATCCGGGCATCATGTGGTGACGCACCGGCTGGCCGAGCGCGAGGCGGAACGCTCGGACGACGCGCGCAGTCAGATCGTCTGCGAGTGCGAACTGGTGACGCGGCGGATGCTGGAGAGCGTCATGACGGCCAACCCCGGCGGTCAGTTCGACGATTGGCGCCGCCAGTTGCGCATCGGCATGGGACCTTGTCAGGGAGGCTTTTGCGGGCTGCGGATGGCCGGAATTGCGGTGGCGGACGGGGTCATGGACGCCCCCCGGGCGAAAGACTTGCTGAAGCTGTTTCTGCAGCACCGCTGGGCGGGGCTTTGGCCGACGCTGAGTGGTGCCCAGGCCCGCCAGGCCGCCATCGATGCCGCGATCTGTGGCAACTACAACGCATTCCCCTCGTCAGGAGGGGTGGCGCACAATGCGGGGGTATTCCTCTCGTCAGGAGGGGTGGCGCACAGCACAGGCGCGGCGCGAAGCGCCGGGGTGGTCGTCGTGGGCGCGGGCTTGGCCGGGTTGGTGACATCGACGGCCCTGGCCAGGGACGGGTTCGACGTCACCTGTGTGACTTTCGGCGTCGGCGGGCTGCCGCTGTCGCCCGGGGTCATTGACGTCTACGGCTCCATTCCCGATGTCCACGGCCCGCTGGAGGCGGTGGCTCAGGCATCGGACGGTCACCCCTACGCGGCGATCGGTGCTGACGCGGTGAAACGCGGCCTGGACCTGCTGCTCGAACTGGCCGGGCCAGAGTTGCTGACTGGCCGCCCGGACATCAATGTGTGCATGACGAGCGCCGTCGGCGCCCCCCGCCCGACGTGCCTGTACCCGCCAAGCATGGCGAACGGCTTGGCCGGCCCAGATGAGGCCGTCTTTGTGGGGTTCACGCGGCTGAAGGACTTCTACCCGCAGTTGATCTCGACGCCCGCGGCGATGATTGACGTGACACCCCGCCCGGGTGAGGCCGATTCGTCGCCGATGGTGTTCGCCCGCTTCTTCGACACCGACGCGGGCCGTCGGGCACTGGTGGAGGCGCTGCGCCCGGTGATCGGCGAAGAATCGGTCGGGCTCCCGGCCGTCCTCGGGCTTGATGACGTGACGGCCTGGCGCAAAGTGCAAGACGCGCTGGGACGCCCCGTCTTCGAGGTGCCGATGACGCCGCCGAGTGTTCCCGGCTGGCGCCTGAACAATGCGCTGGTGCGGGCCGCTCAGGCCGCCGGCGTCCGGTTCCGTCGCGGCGTCAAGGCCGTCTCGGTACAGCAGGACGGCGGTCGGGCGACGGGCGTGGTTGTCGCCAGCGCCGGGCACCCGTCGACCCTGGCGGCTGACGCCGTGGTGCTGGCCACCGGCGGGCTGCAGTCGGGCGGCATCGTGATGGACGACCACCAGCAGATGAGCGAGCCGGTGATGGGGCTGCCCCTGGGCAGGCGGCCGGAGCAACCCTTTATGGCGGACCTGTTCGCGCCGCAGCCAGCCTATTTGGCGGGTGTTGGTGTCGACGCCGGGATGCGTCCGCTGGACGACGATGGCCGGGTGGTGTGTGGCAACGTGCATGCCGTCGGCGGCCTGCTGGCCGGGTCGATCCGCTGGGCCGAGATGACCAGCGGGGGCATTGACGTCGGTTCCGCCGTGGCGGCGGCGGACGCCATCAAAGGGGAATTGTCATGAGTGCCCTCGACTTCGCCGGTCATGAGCTCGCCCGCGCCAGTCTGGACAACTGCCTGAAGTGCACGATCTGCGAGGCGTCCTGCCCGGTGGCGGCGGTGACGCCCCGGTTCCCCGGACCCAAGTTCGTCGGCCCGCAGGCCGAGCGGTTCCGGGCGGGCGCCAGCGTGGACCACAGCCTCGATTACTGCTCAAGCTGCGGCACGTGCACTCTGGTGTGCCCGCAGGGCGTGAAGATCGCCGAGCTGAACTCGCAGGCCCGCGCCGTCATGAAGGCCGACCACATGCCGCTGCGCGACAAGCTGATCTCGCAGACCACCCTGATGGGCAAGGTAATGACGCCCGTGGCGCCGATCGCCAACGCGGCGCTGGGCTTTTCGCCGGCCCGCGTCGTCGTCGAAAAGACGGTCGGCATCCACCGTCACGCCCCCATGCCCCGGGCGAATCCGCAGACATTCGAGGCGTGGTTCAAACGTCATCGGCGCGTCCACCCCGTCACCCGGCCCAAGCCCGTGGTGTTTTTCCACGGCTGCGCGGGGGAGTATTTCGAGGTGACGACGTCGAAGATGTCCGTCCAAGTGTTGGAGTACCTCGGCTACGACGTGATCGTGCCGCACCACGGCTGCTGCGGCCTGGCGCAACAATCCAACGGCCTGTTCAAAGAGGCGACGGCCGCCGTCCTGAACCTGTGCGACCAGTTGCGCTCGGCGGGCGAGGGCTTGACGATCATCTCGTCGTCCGGGTCTTGCACGGGCATGCTGAAGCATGAGGCGCACGAGATCATGGGCGTCGACGCGGCCAGCCTGCGCGACGTGTCCGTCCGGGTCCTCGACATCATGGAGTTCCTGCGCGACTTGCATGACGCCGGCGAGCTGCCGCTCGGCTTCCAACCGGTGCCGATGACGGTGGCGTACCACGCCCCGTGCCAGCTGAAGAGCCAGGGCATGGGCTACCCAGCGATGGACGTGCTGGCGCTGATCCCGCAGCTGACGGTGGTCGAATCAGGTTTTGCCTGCTGCGGCATCGCCGGGACGTACGGCCTGAAGACCGAGAAGTACGAGATAGCCCAGGCGGTGGGCCGTCCGCTGTTCGACATGGTCAAGGCCACCAACCCGAACCTGGCGTTGTGCGACACCGAAACCTGTCGCTGGCAGATCAGCCAGTCGTCCGGCGTCCCGACCAAGCACCCCATAGCGATGGTGCACCGGGCGTACGGGTTATAGGCGGGTTAGATTCCCCTCCTTTGGAGGGGTGTCGGCGGAGCCGGGGCGTTCCCTCGGGGGGAAGTTGTTCCGTCGCGGGGCGCGTTCCGGGAGACGATGCCTGCGGCATCTTATCGTCTCCCTCCACTCTGGGGGCTCCGCCTAACCCGGCGCTCCTTCGGACCG
>WRFI01000147.1 GCA_009778875.1 Propionibacteriaceae bacterium
ACGGTGACGGACGCATTGCACACCTGCCAACCGGCCGATCGGACCAGCGCGGCGACGTGTGCCAGCATCGACGCACCGCTGGCGTCCGCCCACTGCGCCTGGTCGACGCCAAACACCGCGCCGACGTCACCCAAACCGGCCGCCGACAGCAACGCGTCGCACAAAGCGTGGGCGGCGACGTCCCCGTCACTGTGGCCGACCAGCCCCTGCGGCTCGTCCGGCCAGTTCAGGCACGCCAAATGCATGGGGACGCCTGCGCCAAACCGATGGGCGTCGACGCCCAAACCGGTGCGAAACTCGCCAGTCATGACAGCGCGATGGGCTCTTTGGCTTCCCAGGATTCCAGGACGTCGTCAAGCATGACCTCCGCCTCCGGCTCGTCAATCTTTTCGGCCAGGGCAAGCTCGCTGACGAGCACCTGACGGGCTTTCGCCAGCATGCGCTTCTCGCCGGCTGACAAGCCCTTTGTCTTTTCGCGACGCCACAGGTCGCGGACGACCTCAGCCACCTTCATGACGTTGCCCGAATGCAGCTTCTCCAGGTTGGCTTTGTAGCGGCGCGACCAGTTGGCCGGCTCGTCAACGTCCTCTAGCTTCAGAACACTGAAGACGCGCTCCAACCCGTCCGAATCAACAACGTCACGTACACCGACCATTTCAAGGTTGGCAGCCGGCACCCGCACCACCAGATCGTTCTGGCTCAAGATGCGAAGCACAAGATACTGCTGCTCGACGCCCTTTACGGCGCGAGTTTCCAGACTTTCAATGATGGCGGCGCCATGATTGGGGTATACGACAGTCTCGCCGACAGTGAAGCCCATGCGCCAGCCCCTTTCTCGTAAGGTTCAAGCCTACCACCACGGTGCTGCAAAGTCACATCGTCTTAGCTTGTCATGAGGCAATTGAGACGACGGGTCGAGACCCGGCGGTGCTCAACCCTGAATTAACTAGTGTTTTCCCTGATTAGCGACGGCTTTTATGCCCGCCTCGGCCGCCTCCGGATCGAGGTACCGCCCGCCCTTCGTCACCGGCATCATGTCGTCATCAAGCTCATACAGCAGCGGAATACCGGTGGGGATATTGAGCTCGGGAATCACGTCATCGGGCACATCGTCGAGGTGCTTCACCAGCGCGCGCAGCGAGTTGCCGTGCGCCGCGACGAGCAGCGTCAGGCCCGCCCGCAGATCTGGGACGATGGCGTCATACCAATACGGCAGCATGCGGGCGACGACGTCCTTGAGGCATTCGCACTCGGGGCGAAGCTCCGGCGGCAGGTCGGCATACTTGGGATCGTGGAACTGCGAATACTCGCCGTCCCGGGGCATTGGCGGCGGTGGGACGTCGTAGCTGCGGCGCCATTGCATGAACTGCTCCTCGCCATACTGGTCGCGGATCTCCGTCTTGTTGAGGCCCTGCAGCTTGCCGTAGTGACGCTCGTTCAGCCGCCAATTGCGCTGGACGGGAATCCAGTGACGGTCACATCCGTCAAGAGCGAGGTAGGCCGTGTGGATGGCGCGACGCAGCACGGAGGTGTGTACCTTGTCGGGCAGAAGGTTTTCGGCCTTGAGCAGTTCGGCGGCGTGCGCGGCCTCGGCCTCGCCTTTGGCGCTCAAGTCGACGTCGACCCACCCGCAGAACAGATTGATCGAGTTCCACTCGGACTCGCCATGGCGCAGCAGTATCAGTTTTCCAGTCATGCCCCAGAGTCTACTTGCGCAAGCTTTTCAGCCAGTCGGCGGCTGCCCGATAAGCCGCGTCATCCGCGCCGGGCGGCAGGTGCGGTGCCACCTCGTCGGCGCGCGGATACGAGCCCAGGAAGACGACGTCCTGGCAGATGCGTTTGAGCCCCATCAGGGACTCGCTCATGCGAGCGTCATCGACGTGGCCTTCTGCGTCAATGCTGAAGCAGTACGACCCCAGGGTGGTTTTGGTCGGACGAGATTCGATGCGGCACAGGTTGACACCGCGCACCGCCAACTGCTGCAGGATTTCCAGCAGCGCGCCCGAATGGTTGGCCCGCATGTACGCCACGAAGGTGGTCTTGTCATGTCCGGTCGGTGCCGGGCAGGGGCCGCGGCGTCCCACCAGGACGAAACGGGTGACGGCGTCGTCGTTGTCGGCGATGTCGTGGGCGACGGGTGTCAGCCCGTACAGGTTGGTGGCGGCGGGGGCGCAAATCGCCGCGTCGAAGGGGGACGACGGGTCAGCCACCGCCTCGGCCGCCCCGGCCGTCGAACCACGCTCGGTGACGGTGGCGCCGGGCAGGGTTGTCTCAAGCCAGGCGCGCGTCTGGGCGGCGGCATGGGGATGCGTGATGATGGTCTTGACGTCGCCCAGCTGGGTGCCTGGCCGCACCGCCAGATCGAACGTCACCTTGACGACGGTTTCCGCCAGAATCTGCAGCGGTGCGGCCTCCGGGTCACCGAGGTTGTCGAGTGTGGCGGTCACCCCGCCCTCAACCGAGTTCTCGATCGGCACCATGACGGCCTCGGCGGCGCCGGACCGGACGGCTTCCAGTGCCGCGGCGACGGACGCGTAGGGACGCGAGTCGTCAACCAACGCCCCCCAGCGGGGGTCGCCGCGAAGCCCCAGGATGGCCTGATGTGTGAAGGTGCCGGCCGGGCCGAAATATCCAAGCATGGGCATTAGCCTAGCGTGTGTCGCGAAGCGCCGGCTGTGTTCCCCTTCGACTGGTGGGTGACAGACTTCACCCGGTCATGCCACTGAACAAACAGCCAGCAGGTCAATGCACCAGACGGGACCAAGTCCCGGCTATTCATGTCGGCGGCGCGCTTGGCGACGGCGCTGCGGAGCCCAATGGCTGTAGCGTGACGGGGTCAAGCGGGCGATATGTCGCCCAAACACGATTCGACATGTGACAACCGGATACCCAATTCAGCTCGGTTCCCCTACCGGTCGTGACAGTAGCCGAGACATAAACGCCGCCGCCGCTATCATCATCTAGCCGCGACCAGGAGACCGTGAAAAGACCGTAAGGATCAGGGTAGTTTTCCGCTAGCCATGGACTAACCCCAAAAGGTTCGAAGATGTCGGTGCCGGCGTTCTCCAGGTCATCAATGCTGGGCTGGCCGGACAGGTCAAGTGTCGCCCGCGCCTCATAACCGGCGTACCCGTCGAACGTGAGTACACACCCGTCAGAAACCTCAAATACCACGCCACCGTCCCCATACACCAGTCCGCGGGACCGCAACGCTTGCGTGTAGGCGGTGAACAACGGATAGTACTGGTTGATCACATCTTCCAGCGGAGGGGACGGCGGCGCCGTCGTGCAAGAGTTGTCAAGGCATTGGAAACTGACAACGCCGCAGCCCGCCGAGGCCAGCACCGCAACGGCCAACATGCCAGCGGCGACACTCCTTGGCCATCCCCGCCTCATCGCTCCTCGGCCTGCCAATTCCGCCAACAAACGACCACCGGAATATGCGGCGGTGGCGCCTTAGGTAGCATGACAACTCCCGTCCCTGTTACGGTAGCCCAACACTATCGCCAACGGCACGCCCCGTCAACGTCCGCGTCCGCATGGCAAGCCGCCTGATCCTTCGCGGAAGGGAGTCAACTCCCAGCCGGACCAGGGCTGCCCCTTGGTGGCGCAAGGCAACTGACGGGGTGGTCCTTCCAGGCGTGTGCAGGAAGGTGACCGACCACCCCGTCAGTCGCTTCGCGACTGCCACCCCTCCCCGGAGGGGAATTTTTCCGAGGCTGCGGCGCTGCACCTGCTCGGGAGACCACCCCGTCAGTCGCTTCGCGACTGCCACCCCTCCCCAGAGCGGAATTGCATTGGTCTGATAGGGCAGAATTGGCGCCATGCAGACGCGATACCTGGCCCGGGCGATGGTCAATTGGCTGACGCTTTCGACCCCGACTGGCTTGCTGATCGCCGGGCTTGGGCGAGCCGTCGTGACACGGAAAAGCGACGGGCTGTACCTGGCCGAGCATTGCCGGATCATGCTGCCGGACGCCGGGGCATTCACCGTCGGGAATGTCATCATCACCGGCGGCAAGCTGGCCGACCTTTCCGGCACCGACGTGCTGGCCCACGAGGCGGCGCACTCCTCACAATGGGCGCTGTTGGGACCGGCGTTCCTGCCCGTCTACCTGGCAATGACGGCCTGGAGCCTGAGCCGCACCGGCGACCGGGCCGCCCGCAACTACCTGGAACGCTGGGCCGGGCTGGCCCGCGGTGGCTACCCCGAAACATGATCCAGTAGGCTTGAGGCGTGAGCAAACAGGACAACCAGCCCAGTCCGGGGCTCGACATCGCCGGACAGTTGATCGACGTCATGCGGTCGGGCCTGGCAGCCAGGCAGAACGCGCCGATCCGCGTCCACACCGAGGACGAGAAGATTGACGCCGCCGCCACGCTGGCCGCCTACAACGACCTGCCGCCGGAGTACCAGGACGCGGTTGTCGAGTCGTTCCTGAACCGCATCGATCAGCAGATGGCCAGGCGAAACGCCGCCGCCGCTGTTGAAACCCGCAAATCCAACGACGTCGCCCGCAGAGGCACTGCACCCCGCATCGCGTCTTTGGTGATCTGCCTGGCCATGGCCGTTCCGCTGACCGCCATCGCGTCCAGCCATTTCGGCCTTACCGGCCTACTGGTGGTGTGGGTCGGCATTATCATCATTGCGCTGTCTTTCGGGCTCGGCGGACGCCGCTAGCGGAGCCGTCCGCCCCGCCAAAAGCAACGCCGCTACGGCCGGTACCAGAATCAACAGCAAGGCATTTCGGAACCCGATGTGCCCTGCCACAAGACCCAGCAGCGGTGGGCCGCCCAGAAATGCCAGGTAGCCGATCGTCGAGACGACGGCCGTCCGCCGGGCGGCCCGCAGCGGGTCGTCGCTGGCGGCGCTGATGCCCACCGGGAAACCCAGCGCGGCACCCAAACCCCAGACGGCGGCGCCCAGCATCACCAGCCACAATTGCTGGCCAAACCCGAAACACACCAGGCCGACGATGGCCGCCACGGCGCACAGGCGCAGCGTCAGCACCCGTCCCCAGCGGTCGATCAGGCGGGTGCCCAGCAGCCGCATGGTCGTCATGGCGGCCAGGAAAATGCCCAGGCCCAGAATCCCGACCGTCTCGGGCGTGTGGAAGCTTTGGACGACGGCCGAGGTGATCCAGTCGTTCGCGCTGCCCTCCGTCAGCGA
>WRFI01000148.1 GCA_009778875.1 Propionibacteriaceae bacterium
CATGTGGTGGCTCGGCGCCGGGGCGCTGGTCAACACGGCGATGTTCGTCTTCATCTCGATCCCGATGGCCGACCGGCGCAACCGGGCGTTGCGCGACGGTTTCGACGAGTACCGTCGCCAAACACACTCGCTGCTACCCGTGCCGTAGGGTCGGTGTGGGTCTCGGGTCAGGCGATTCAGGGGCTCGTGAAAGGATCCGAAATTGTGGCGGTGGGTTCCACGCCCCCCTCTGGGGAGGGGTGGCAGTCGCGAAGCGACTGGCAGGGTGGTCGGTCACCTTCCTGCACACGCCCAGAGGACCACCCCGTCGGCTCCGCCGACACCCCTCCCCAGAGGGGAATTCACTCCGGCGTCTGCGCCGTCGCCAGCTTGAACCGGCGCTTCCACCCGCCGCGTCAACCGGCCTACTTGGCTGACCGGTACACTGGTGCCGTGTTTGACACTTTGACTGACCGGTTCGCGCAGGCCTTCAAGACGCTGCGCGGCAAGGGGCACCTGACTCAGGCCGACATCGACGCGGCGCTGCGCGAAATCCGCGTCGCGCTGCTGGAGGCGGACGTCAACGTCGACGTGGTGACGTCCTTCCTCGGGCGGGTGCGCGAGCGCGCGGCAACGGTGGAACTGACGGGGGCACTCAACCCGACGCAGCAGATCGTCAAGATCGTCAACGAGGAACTGATCGCCACGCTGGGCGGGGCGACGCGGCTGGTGCGGTTCGCCAAGACGCCGCCGACGGTCATCATGCTGGCGGGCCTGCAAGGCGCCGGCAAGACGACCCTGGCCGGCAAGCTGGGCCTTTGGCTGAAGAAGAACGGGCACGCGCCGCTGCTTGTGGCAGCTGATTTGCAGCGTCCCAATGCCGTCACCCAGTTGCAGATCGTCGGCGAGCGGGCGGGCGTCAAAGTGTTCGCGCCGCAGCCGGGCAACGGGGTCGGCGACCCGGTGCAGGTGGCCCGCGACTCGGTCGATTTCGCCCGCAACCAGATGTTCGACATCGTCATCGTCGACACCGCCGGGCGCCTCGGCGTCGATGAGGCGATGATGGCGCAGGCGGCTGCCATCAAGGCTGCCACCGACCCGGACGAGACGCTGTTCGTCGTCGATGCGATGGTTGGCCAGGACGCCGTGACGACGGCCCGCGCCTTCGAGGACGGTGTGGGCATCGACGGCGTCGTCTTGACGAAGCTGGACGGCGACGCCCGCGGCGGCGCGGCGCTGTCCGTCGCCCAGGTGCTGGGACGTCCGATCATGTTCGCGTCCAACGGCGAGGGACTGGACGATTTCGACCTGTTCCACCCCGATCGCATGGCGTCGCGCATCCTCGGCATGGGCGACATCATGACGCTGATCGAGCAGGCCGAGCGCACGTTCGACGCCGAGCAGACGCGCAAGGCGACCCAGAAGCTGTTGCGCGGCAAGAACGAGTTCACGCTGGACGATTTCCTTCAGCAGATGCAGCAGGTGCGCCAACTGGGCCCGCTGTCGAAGGTGTTCGGCATGCTGCCGGGCGTGGCGCAGATGAAGGGCGCGCTGGACAATTTCGACGAGCGCGAGGTCGACCGCATCGAGGCGATCATCTACTCGATGACGCCCGCCGAGCGGGCAGACGTCGGCATCTTGAATGGTTCGAGACGGGCCCGCATCGCGCGGGGCGCGGGCGTGTCCGTCAAGCAGGTCAACGACCTGGTCAACCGTTTCGTCCAGGCCCGCAAGATGATGCAAAGCGCCTCGGGGCTGTTCGCCGGCATGCCGGGGATGCCCGGGCGCGGCAAGACGAAGGCGAAGCCCAAGAAGGGTTCCAAGCTTTCGGGCAACCCGGCCAAGCGGGCCCAGCAGTTGGCGGGCAAGTCGGCTGCCGTCGAGGAGGACGAGGCAGCGCCGACGTCCACCGCCGGGGCGGCCTTCGGCTTCGGACCGGCTTCGGCCCCCCAGATGGGGGCCGGCGGATTCGAGCTCCCACCGCAGTTGGCGGCCATGTTCGAACAAAAGAAGTAACCACCCGGCGACTCCGCCGCTTGGTTCAACGGCGTCTGACGTGGCATAATAGCGGGGTTACGTTTCGCGGTGCCCTCCCCCGGGTTCGGCACCGCCACCATCGCCGGACATCCAGTCCGGCCGTTCCTAGGAGATACCACAACTGTGGCAACCAAGATTCGCCTGAAAAGGCTCGGCAAGATTCGCACGCCACACTATCGCGTCGTCGTCATCGACTCGCATTCCAAGCGTGACGGGCGTCCCATCGAAGAGATCGGGCAGTACCACCCGAAGAACGACCCGTCGGTCATCGACATCAACTCTGAGCGGGCGCAGTACTGGCTGGGCGTTGGCGCCCAGCCCACAGAGGCCGTCGTCGCCCTGCTGAAGCGCACCGGCGACTGGCAGAAGTTCAGCGGCGACAAGTCGCCGTCCGGCGTCGTCGAGCAGAAGCCGCGCCCGGACAAGGTGGCCATCTTCAACGCCGCATTGGCCGAGGCCGACGGCGAGCCGACCGTCTCCGCCACCACCGTGGCCAAGAAGGCGCGCAAGTTCAGCGAGGCCGCCGACGCCATCACGGAGGCTCTGGCCGAAAAGCCGGCTGAGGCTGAAGAGGCCGTCGAAGAGGCCGTCGTCGCGGCCGCAGAAGAACCAACCGAGGCGTGAAATGTTAACCGACGCACTTGAGCATCTGGTGGCGGGAATCGTCACCAACCCCGATGAGGTGCGCGTGCGCAGCCGTCAGGGGCGTAACGGCACACTGCTGGAGGTGCGCGTCGATCCGGTGGACATCGGCAAGGTCATCGGTCGCAGCGGGCGGACCGCCACGGCGATCCGCACCGTCATGGCGGCGCTGGCCGGCAAGCAGTCTGTGCGCATCGATTTCGTCGACGTCGACCGCCCGCGCGGCCGTCACTGACACAGACCCTTCCACCATGGCCGACACCGCCCGGGTCGTCGTTGGCGTCATCGTCAGGGCCCACGGTGTGCGCGGGGACGTGGTTGTCGAGCTGCATTCGGACGAACCGAGCCGCTTTGCGCCCGGCGCCCGCCTTCACACCGGCACCCGCCCGGTGGCTGTGACCTCATCCCGCCCGCTCGGCGCCGGGCGCCTCGTCGTCCATCTTGACGGCGTCGAGACGCGCAACGATGCTGAAGCCCTCGTCGGGGGGTCATTGCAGGCCGAGGTGCCAGACGATGAACGGCCCGGCGACCCGGACGAGTTCTTTGACCGTCACCTGGTCGGGCTGACGGCCTGCCTGCCGGACGGCACGCCGGTCGGCCAGGTTGTCGACGTGCTGCATGGCGCCGCCCAGGACATTCTCGTCATCCGCACCGACGGCGACGAGCGACTCGTGCCCTTCGTCGAGGCGCTGGTGCCCAGCGTCAGCCTGGACGAGCGACGCCTGACGATCGCCGACTTGCCCGGCCTGCTGAGCGACGCCGAGGATTAAGACATGCGCCTCGACCTGATCACCATCTTTCCGGAGTATTTCGCCGCCCTGCAGCTTTCGCTGATCGGCAAGGCGATCACCGACGACCTGGTGCAGGTCGGTGTGCGTGACCTGCGCGACTACACCCATGACGTGCATCGAAGCGTCGACGACACCCCCTACGGCGGCGGCGCCGGCATGGTGATGAAACCCGAACCGTGGGGCGAGGCCCTCGACGCGGTGCTGGCCGAGGCGCCGCAGCGCCCCGTCCTGGTGGTGCCCAGCCCGTCGGGCGTGCCGTTCAACCAGGGAATCGCCGAAGAGCTGAGCCACCAATCCCACATCGTTTTCGCCTGCGGACGGTACGAGGGCATCGACCATCGCGTCATCGAATGGGCGAAGCAGCGTTTCGATGTGCGGGAGCTCAGCCTGGGCGACTACGTCCTGAACGGCGGCGAGGTGGCGGCCCTGGCGATGATCGAGGCCGTGGTCAGGCTGCTGCCCGGCGTGCTGGGCAACCCCGACTCGCTGGTCGAAGAGTCGTACGCCGTAGCCACGGACGGTCTGCTGGAGTACCCCGTCTACACGAAGCCGGCCAGTTGGCGAGGTCTTGACGTGCCCGAAGTGTTGCTGAGCGGCCACCACGGCAAGGTGGCGCAGTGGCGGGCCGAGCAGTCGCGAAACCTGACGGCGGCCCGGCGCCCAGACTTGCTGGGCTAGACCCGGCGGATCAGCACCGACTCGACGCGGTGGTCGTCGTCTTTGCGCAGGATGACCGTCGCCCTGGTTTGGGTCGGGGCGATGTGCTCGCGCAGGTTGAGGCCGTTGATGCCGTCCCACACCTGCCCGGCCATTTTCGCCGCCTCGTCGTCGCCAAGACCGGCGTATTGGCGGAAGAAACTCGACGGATCGGCGAACGCCGTCGCCCGCAGCGTCAGGAACCGCTCGATGAACCAGGATCTGATGGCCTGTTCGTCGGCGTCCACGTAGACGGAAAAGTCAACGAAATCGCTGACGGACACCACCGGGTCCCCGCCCGCGCCGTGCCAGTTTGGCGGCTGCAACACGTTGAGGCCCTCCAGAACCAGGATGTCCGGGTGCTCAATGGTTTGGGTTTCACCGGGCACGATGTCGTAAATGATGTGGCTGTAGCGGGGCGCGCTCACCTCAGGCAGGCCGGTCTTGACGTCGACGACGAACTTGAGCATGGCCGCCATGTCGTAGCTGGCGGGGAAGCCCTTGCGGTCGCTCAGGCCGCGGGCCGCCAGTTCGGCGTTGGACAAGAGGAAGCTGTCGGTGGTGACGAGGTCGACGCGCGGGTGCCCGGGGGAGCGACGCAACAATTCGGCCACCAGGCGGGCGACCGTCGACTTCCCCACGGCCACCGACCCGGCGATGCCCAAGATGAACGGCGGGCCGGCCACCGGCAGCTCCAAAAAGGCGCCGGTGTCGCGTCCCAGCTGGGCAGTGCCTGTGGCGAACCGTCCGATGAGCTCGGCCAGCGGGTGGTAAACCTCCAAGACGTCGCGCTCGTTGGTCGGGTCGCCGATGCCGCGCAGCTTGTCAATGGTCGCTTGGTTGAGGACGACGGAGGTTTGGGCGGCCAGATCGGCCCAGGCGGCCCGGGGCAGACGCACGAACGGCGCCGGTGTGGGCGGGTTGCGGGGTGTCACGCCGCAAGAGTATACGCATCGGACGGGTGCGATGCCGCGACGCACATCAATTTCACAGATATGACGGGGGGGTATCGGGC
>WRFI01000149.1 GCA_009778875.1 Propionibacteriaceae bacterium
ACGGCGTCGCTCCTCGCTTCGCTCGTCAACAACTTCCTTGGCCTCGGCATACGAGCAAGCTCGTCTGCCCTCGGCCTGCGTCGTTGGGTGCGCTCGGGCCGGCTGGAGCCCGCCGCGTCAACCGGCGTTTCCCCAAGCGCCTATTGCGCCGGGGCCGTACCCGTCATTCGTCCCGCTTGGTTGCTGAGGCCAAGCGCCACCAGTGCTCCTACCACCGAGACCGCTGCGGGCAGCCAGAGCGACTGGCCCATGGCCGTCGCGAAATGCCCGTTGAACCATTCCGCCAGCGGCGGGTACTGGTGCAAAACCTGCATCAGTTGCGTCAAATCGATGTTCGAGAAAGACGTCGGCAACTGCTGCGCCAGCTCCGGCGGGATTGACGGCGCCGGCGGCTTCGCCATGTTCGCCGTGATGCGATCGTTCATCAGCGTGGTGACGCAGGCGGCACCGAGCACCGAGCCGATCTGGCGGACGATGTTGTAGATGCTCGAACCGGCACCGGCCTCCTGCGGCGGCAGATGTTGCGTCGCCGCCACCGACATCGGCGACCAAACCATCGCGTTGCCAACCCCGATGACCGCCGCCGCGAAGAGCGCCACGGGCACAAGCTTCTGATCGGGTGTGGCGATGCGACTCAGCCAGAAAAGGCCGGCCGCCCAGATGACCAGGCCCGGCGGCGAGATCAGCCGCGACCCCAGCCGGTGGACGACCTGGCCCCCGACAAGCGGCGACAGCACACCGGCGACCACCGCCATCGGCAGCAGGAACAGCGCCGACGTCTGCGGCGAATAGCCGCGCGCCAGTTGCAGATAGTACAAGACGGGCATGGGCATGCCGGCCGCGATGAATCCGATGCACGCCACCGCCGCACTGGCGACCGCGAAATCCCGGTGCTTGAACAGCTTCATCGGCACCAGCGGGTTGGCCGTCCCCTTCACCTGCCAGATGACGAAGCCCGCCAGCAACACCACACCGACGCCGATCATCTCCCAGATCGTGATTCCGCCCCACACCTTGCCCCAGTTGTGCGTCGACCCCTCCTGGATGCCGAACACCAGAAGGAACAGCCCCACACCCGAAATGACCACACCGAACCAGTCGAACTTGGGCCGTGAGGTGCTCAGCTTCGGGGCGAAGATACCGACCAGAATCAACCCGACGATGCCGATCGGCACGTTGACGATGAAGATCGACTCCCACCCCAGGTGGTCGACGAGGAACCCGCCGACCAGCGGCGCGATCAGCATGGCGACGCCGGAAACCGCGCCCCACAAGCCCATTGGCCCGCCGCGTTTCTCCTGCGGAAAGATGCGGACGATCAGCGCCGTCGTCTGCGGCGTCATCAGCGCCCCGCCGATGCCCTGCACCACTCGCATGACAATTAGAGCCGTGATCGTCTTCGACAACCCGCAGCCCAGCGAGGCCACCGTGAACACCGCCATGCCAACCATGAAGACGGTCTTCGGGCCGAAGCGATCACCCAGCCGGCCGGCCACCAGCAGCGGCACGGCGATGGCCAACATGTAGGCGCTGGTCACCCAGATGGTGGCCGTCAGTGACGTGTTGAGCTTTTCCTGAATCGTCGGGTTGGCGACTGCGACGATCAACGAGTCGACCATCAGCATGAAAAAGCCAATCAGCATCGACCAAATGGCGGCCCAGGGACGGGTTCCCTCCGGCGTCCCCGGCATCAACTCAATCGGGCTCTTGGTTTCGGCAGACACAATCAGCAGAGTCTACTCTGAATACAGTCGATCATGAGCTGCTACGCGACCCTATACAGGCACCCTGGCTGTGTTGGCAACGCTCAACAGGCGTCCAGCCTGTCTTCGCATCGCCGCCTTGCCAGCCCACCTGTCTAGTGCCACTCGCCACGCTCAGCATCGGCGGATGCAGAGTTTACTCTGAATCCAGTCGATCAAGAGTTGCCGCACATGGAAGAATGGACGCGTGCATTCCTTGACTGACGAACTCACCGCCCGCCTGCGCGCCGTCGCCGGCGTCGACCCTGAGCTGCGGCCGGCAACCAAGCCTGAGTTCGGGCATTTCCAGTCAAATGTCGCGCTGCGCTTGGCCAAGGATCGCGGCGTCAACCCCCGACAGGTGGCCGCCGATCTGGTGACCCGATTGAACGTTGACGACATCTGCCTGCCCATCGAAATTGCCGGGCCGGGGTTTCTCAACCTGCGGCTGCGCCCCGACGTCCTGGCCCAGGCCGTCAACGACATGGCCGCCGACCCGGCCCTGGGCGTCACCGCGCTGGAACCCCGGCAGACCGCCGTCGTCGACTATTCGTCCCCCAATGTCGCCAAGCAGATGCACGTCGGGCACCTGCGCACGACCATCATCGGCGACTGCTTCGTTCGCGTGCTGCGAGCCGTCGGCACCACCGTCATTCCCCAAAACCACATGGGCGATTGGGGACGCCAGTTCGGCATGCTGATCGAGCAGATTGCAGACGAAAACCTCGATCTCGACGCGCTCGATCTGCCCGGCGCCGAAGCCCTGTACCTTCGGGCAAACGCCCACCTGGACGCCGACGCCGCCTTCGCCGAGCGGGCGCGGGCCCGCGTCGTCGCCCTGCAGTCCGGGGACGAGGCGACAAAGGCGGTCTGGCGGCGCCTGATCGAGATATCCCTGACGGGTTTCAACGCGACCTACCAGCGCCTCGGCGTGCTGCTGACGGACGACGACATCGCCGGCGAGTCGAGCTACAACGACATGCTTGGCCCCATCGCCGACGACCTGGAGGCCCGCGGCATCGCCGTCCATGACCAGGGCGCGCTGGTGGTTTTCGTCGACGGTTTCGACGCCCCGGCCATCATCCGCAACAGCGCGGGCGGCTACGGCTATGACGTGACGGACGTGGCGGCAATCAAGCACCGCGTAGACGACCTGCACGCCGACCGGCTGATCTACGTGACGGACGTCCGCCAGCGCGGCCATTTCGAGCTGATCTTCGGCGTCTGCCGCCGGGCCGGCTACCTGCCCGACAGCGTGACCGTCCAACACGTCGGCTACGGCATGGTGATGGGCGTAGACGGTCGTCCCTTTAAGACGCGCGAGGGCACTGCCGCCCACCTGGACGACCTGTTGGACGACGCCGAGCAGGTAGCGTCGCCAGCCATCGCGCTGGCCGCCATCAAGTACGCCGACCTCAGCAACCAACTGCAGAAGGACTACGTCTTTGACGCCGACCGCATGACGAAAACCTTCGGCGACACCGGCCCTTACCTGCAATACGCCCACGCCCGGACGGCCCAGATTCTGGCCCGCGCACAGTTGGAAAACCTGACTTGGGGTGGGGTTGAAGCGATAGCTGAGCCCGCCGAAATCGACCTGGCGCTGGCGCTGACCGGCTTCGGTGGGGTTGTCACCGAAGTGGCCACACTGCTAACCCCCCACAAGCTGTGCATCTACCTGTACGACCTTGCCACCAAGTATTCGGTGTTCTACGAGCAATGCCCAGTATTGACGTCTGAAGGCGCCACCCGGTCGTCCCGCCTGGCCCTGTGCGCCGCCACCAAAACCGTCCTGGCAACTGGCCTAAGGCTACTGGGAATAGCGGCCCCCGACCGCATGTGACGGTGTAAATTTCGAGGATTGGGGAGATAACCCAGCAAAACCTCCTTGAAAATGGCCTCACCTGGGACGGGTGTAGGACTTAGCACGCTTCCGGCACTGTTTTCAGGTGGGTAAGTCCGGCAACCGTGGCGCCGCAGCGCAATACAGCGGGGGTTTTGCGGAGTTAGCTCGGATGTCCGGCGGGGTGGTTGGTTTGAAGGGGTGGAACGACGACCCCGGCGGGTCCGCCGCTGCCCGAACCGAACGCGCATGAAAATCTAATCCAATGAATATATGATTACCCATGAGGGGCCTCCTTCAAACAATGTGTTACCGAACGGCAAGGCTTATCCTCGCCGACAACACACGATCATTGTCGACGAGGCCCCTCACCTCCAACCCCCATATTGTCTCTACGGAGGGGTATTCGGTCGCTTCGCTCCCTGTTACACCTTCGTCGCGTTCGGCATACGAGCAAGCTCGTCTGCGCTCACTGCTCCTCGGTGTGGCGGCGGAGCGCCGGGGTGGTCCCGCGAGGGGTGCAGCGTCGGAGCCACGGAAAATTCCCCTCTGGGGAGGGGTGTCGGCGGAGCCGACGGGGTGGTTCCCCAAGCAGGTGCAGCGTCGGAGCCAAAATTCCCCTCTGGGGAGGGGTGTCGGCGGAGCCGACGGGGTGGTTCCCCAAGCAGGTGCAGCGTCGGAGCCACGGAAAATTCCCCTCTGGGGAGGGGTGTCGGCGGAGCCGACGGGGTGGTCCTCCAAGCGTGTGCAGAAACGTGACGATCCCTGTGTTGACGTTCGGTTCCAGAGCCCCCCTGCTGCCGCGTCCCCCCAGGGGGACTTGCCGCCGAACACCCCTACCGCACCACGGTTTGTGGCCGGGGTCCCCCCATCGGCTGGCAGCACCACCCAACTGCCGCCCCCACCCAGGGTATCTTCCACATTTGGCAGCAAGACCCCCAAGCAGACAGGCAGGTGACAGCACTTTTGAAACACCCCCACCGGTTTGCCAGCTTTTGGTGTGACAGGCGAAACCGCGTTCCCCCTTGGCAGTCAACACCCAACTGCTGCCCAACCGCGCCCCGCCGTTCGCCGGCACGGGTGCGGTAGGCGGTGTGGGAAACGCGGAAAGCAAGGTTTCCCGGCAAACAGTCACACCCACGTGACCACCAACAAGGTCCGGCAGGGGACGTTCGGTCCATCGCGGCGCAGCCACGATGGGTTGGGCGGGCGCCAAACCCGGCCACAACCAGACAACACCCGCCCCAAACCCCGCCGACTGTCAGATAACCGGGTGCCCGTGAGCTAACTCCGCAAACCTGCCCTGTTTTGGACTCCGCCCCCGACGGTTGCCGGACTTACCTACATGAAAACAGTGCCAAACCCGTGCTAACTCCTACAACCGTGCCAGGTAAGGCCGTTCGCGGGGAGGTTTTGCGGGGTTATCTCCTCCAGGAGCGTGCCGGGGCGGTCAGGGTGAATTCCCCTCTGGGGAGGGGTGGCGGCGGAGCCGACGGGGTGGTCTTCCAAGCGTGTGCAGAAAGGTAACCAACCACCCCGTCAGTCGCTTCGCGACTGCCACCCCT
>WRFI01000150.1 GCA_009778875.1 Propionibacteriaceae bacterium
CGGCACGCGCACCAGCACCTCCTCACCGGCCCGCACGACCACGGGCAGCATGATGATCGCCAGGGCCAGCGAGCCGGCCAGGCCGCTGCGCATCCCGGGGCCGGCGATCAGCGAGATCAGCGCGTAGACCGTCAGGCCGGCGACGATCGACGGTATGCCCGTCATGACGTCAACAGCCAGCCGCACAAGGCCAGCGAACCGCCCCACCGCGCTGGACCCCGAGCGGTCTGCCTCCTCCACCAACCAGAGCGCCGTCGCGATGCCGAGCGGTGCGGCGATCACGGTCGCCAGGGCCGTGATCAGGACGGTGCCGACGAGGGCGTGCAGGGCTCCGCCGCCCACACCCACGATGTTGCGCATCGACTCGGTGAAAAACGCGGCATCGAAGCGCCCCAAGCCGCGGCTGATCGTCGTCCACAGCAAACCGACCAGCGGTATGGCGGCCGCGATCGCCGCCGCCCAAAACGAGACGGTGGCGAACCGGTCGATGTTGCGGGCTTTCCTCACTTCGACACCCCTTTGGTCAGCACTCGACGGGCAACCGTATTGATCACCATGGTCAAAAGAAAAAGCATCAAGCCCAGCCACAGCAGCGAGTTGACCTCCAACCCGCTGGCATCGGGGAAGTTCTGGGCGATGAAGCCCGCCACCGTCCCCGGGTTCTCGGACGTGATCAGGCGCACGCTGACTCTCAGACTGGACGACAGCACCATGGCGACGGCCATCGTCTCGCCCAACGCGCGTCCCATCGCCAAAAGCGCGCCCGCGATGATGCCGGACTTTGCCTGCGGCAACACGGCCTGGCGAATCGCCTGCCAGCGCGTCGCCCCTAGCGCCAGGGACGCCTCGATGTGCGTCTTTGGCACCAACGCAATCACCTCGCGCGACAGAGACGAGATCAACGGCACCACCATGATCGCCAGCACCAGCGACGCGGTCAGCAGGGTACGTCCCGTCGCCGACGGCGTACCCGCGAACAGCGGGAACCACCCCGCATGGGCGCTCAGCCAGGCGTAAACGACAGACGCCGCGGGGGCGACGACGAAAATGCCCCACAGGCCGTAAACCACCGAGGGCACCGCCGCCAGCAGGTCGATGGCGCCGCCCAACAATCCGCCAAGACGGCGGGGCGCCACCATCGTGACGAACAGGGCCGAGCCCACCCCGATGGGCACCGCGAACAGCAGCGCCCACACCGCCGCCCAGGCCGAGCCGAAAAGCAGCGGCCACACGAGGCCCCAGACGCCCGAACCGCCACGAAGCGCCGGCACACCGTCAATGAGCAGGAACGCCGCCACCCCGCCAAGGATGACGACGGTGACGGCACCGGCCGCCCATGTGACGGCCCGCCAGACCCCGTCACCCGTGATCAGGGCGTGGGGCCTGGCGGACGGCATGACCCGGACCTCAGCTAATGAGACCAATTGCTGCACTCGCCTTTGCTATCAAGTCGGAACCGAGCGGCGCCGAGCCGGCACTCGATGCGGCCGCCGCCTGCCCGTCGGCGCTGACGACATACGACATGTATGCCTTGGCCAGGGTGCCGGTGGCGGCGTCCTTGTAGTGCAGGCAGCCGACCACATAGCTGACCATTATCACCGGGTAGGCGCTCGGATCGGTGGCCGTGCGGTCGACCGTGTAGGCCAGGTCGGTCGCGCCGCGCCCCGCCTGCGGGGTCGACAGGCTCAGCGTGGCAGCCGCGCCGGCCGCCGTCGGACTAACCTTCGCGCCGCCCGCATTGATGACCGTGGTGACGCCAAGACCGGAGGCCTGGCTCTCATCGACGTAGCCGACGGCGCCGTCCGCACTCTGGATCGACGCGACAACACCCTGCGTGCCTTGGGCCGCCTCGCCGCCGAGATCCGTCGGCCAGGTTTGGACAGACCCGTAGGTCCAAACCGACGCCGCGGCCTGGCTGAGGTAGTCGGTGAAATTGCCCGTGGTGCCCGACTTGTCGGAGCGGTGCACCGGCGTGACGGCTGTGGACGGCAGTGTGACGCCGGGGTTGAGCGCGGCAATGGCCGGGTCGTCCCAGGCCTTGATGGCGCCCGTCATGAGCTTGGCGATCGTTGTGCCGTCAAGATTGAGACTCGTAACGGACTTCAGGTTGAATGCCACGGCGATAGGCGAGACATACGCCGGCACCTCGACGATATCGTCGCTGGTGCAAGCCGCCAGACCCGTCATTTCGCTGGCCTGGAAGGCGTCATCCGTGCCCGTCACGGCGTAAGAGCCGGCGGCGAAGCCAGACCGCCCGGCACCCGAGCCGACCGGGTCATAGTTGACGGTCACGGCACTGTTGGCGGTCTGAAAGCCGGCCCGCCAGGCGGTCTGGGCCGCCGTCTGGGCGGTCGAACCGCCCGCGTTGAGCGTGCCGCTCAGGGGCGCCACTGTCACTGCCGTCGCGGACGCCTCACCGGATGAGGTGGTCGGTGTTGGGGATTCATTCGTGGCGCAGGCGCTCAGCATGAGCCCCGCGGCTAGGCTGGCTACCACAGCCATCATCTTTGGATTCTTCATACCAACGACGCTAGCCAACCAACTTTACGGAACAGGGGTGAAAAAGGTTAACGGCAGACGAACATCCACAAAACTTTCGGCGCATACGGCAGGACGGCCAGTGCCATCGTGGCGCGAGCTGGTCGAAACCCTGGTGGCCGACATCCCACCTGGGCGCGTCATGACGTACGGCGACGTCGCCGCCTGCGTCGGTCACCCTGGGGCCGGGCGCATCGTCGGCATGATCGCGCACATCGGGTCAGACAACCTGCCGTGGCAGCGCGTCGTCAACCATTTTGGCGGGCTGGCCAGCGGTTACGAGGACGGTCGCGAGGGGCAGGCCGCCGCGCTTGAGGCCGAGGGTGTCCGATGCCAAGACGGGCGGGTGGTCGAGTTCAAGACGCTCCGATGGACGCCGGACGCAGAGGACCCGCTGTGAACACCCCAACATCTCGGGTTCTGCTGCTGCGGGCCGTGAACGTCGGCGGCGCCACCCTGCCGATGGCCGATCTGCGCACCATGGCCGGGGAACTTGGCGCCACCGACGTGTCGACGTACATTGCCTCGGGCAACCTGGTCTGCACACCGCCCGGCGATCCCGCACTGTTCGACCGGGCGTTGGAGGCGGCGATCCAAGTGCGGTTCGGCTTCTTCCGCGAGGTCATCTCCCGCACCCCGGCCGAGTTACAGGCCGCGCTGAGCGCTTACCCCTTCGATCGCGCCCGGCCAAAATGGTGCCACATCTATTTCCTGAGCGGCACGCCGACCCCTCAATCCATCGCCGCGCTCCAATCGAAGAGCCCCGAAGAGGTCTCCGTCATCGGCAACGACCTACATGTCCGCTACCGGGGCGGCGTGGCCGCCTCCAAACTGACCACGAAACTGATCCACCAAACCCTCGGCGTGGTCGGCACCGGGCGCAACCTCGACACGGTCGAGCGACTGATTGCCCTGGCCGGCGGAGGTGGGAACCAGGCGTTTGTGCCTTGCTGAACTGTGCCCACCCCCGGTGGGCCTTGCGGCCCACCGCGACAACAGCCTCTGCGCTCTACGACATGCGATGTCTCAGGCTTCGATTCCCACCTCGAGTGCTTGCGTAAAGTGTAGTTGGCGTTCGTTGAATATTCAATGACTTGGACATGCATTTTGACGGCTGACAGACCGTCGGTCCCTTGATCAGGCATGGCAAACTGAAGATGTGACCGATTCTGCTGCTGCCCCGTCGTCAAAGAGCATCGTCTTCGTCTGCTGGGGCAACATCTGCCGGTCCCCGATGGCTGAGCGGATCGCCGAGCGCATGGCCGGCGACGCCGGGCTGGACGCCCAATTCACATCTGCCGCCACCTCGACCGACGAGCTCGGCAACCCCATGGATCGTCAGGCGGCCCGCGCGCTGGAATCTCACGGCTATCGGGCGTCCCACCACCGCGCACGCCGAATCACGAGGGACGAAATCCGCCGGGCCGACCTCGTTGTCGCCATGGAACAGATTCACATCGACCGGATGCGCCGGCTGGCGCCCGACGCCAAAAACATCGTGCTGATGAGCAGTTTCGACCCGGCCTTGCCGCCGGGCACCGGCATCGACGACCCCTGGTCCGGCCCGGATTCGGGCTTCGACGTCACCCTGCACAAGCTGGAACGCGCCATGCCGGGCCTGCTCGACTGGATTCGCCAGTCATGAGCGAATTCGTCAAGCGCCGCAGCGACGCGCCGGACGGACTGTTCGCCGCCGAAGCCGCCGGCCTCGACTGGCTGCGCGTGGACGGCGGCGCGCCCGTCGTCAGCGTCTTTGGGTGGACGGCGACGTCCATCACCCTGGACCGCTTGACGCCCGCGCCCCCGACCCGGCAGGCCGCCGAGGCTTTCGGCGAGCGGCTCGCCGTGACGCACGACGCCGGGGCAGCCGATTTCGGGACGCCGCCTGCCGGGCACGACGGTCCCAACTTCATCGCCGACCTGCCGATGAGCACCAACCCCGAACCGACGTGGGGCGTCTTCTTCGCCCAGCAGCGCCTCTTGCCGTACGCCCGGCAGGCGGCCGCCGAGCTGGGCGGCGACGGGTTGCGCGTCATCGAGGCCCTGGTCGAGCGCCTGGCGGCTGGCGTTTTCGACGACGACGCCCCGCCGGCCAGGCTGCACGGCGACCTGTGGGCCGGGAACGTGCTGTTCACCGAGGCCGGCGCCGTCCTGATCGACCCGTCAGCCCACGGCGGCCACCGGGTGTCCGATCTGGCCATGCTCGCACTGTTCGGCGCCCCGCACCTGGAGCGAGTTTTCGCGGCCTACGAGGCCGCCTCTTCGCAGCTGCCGCCCGATTGGCGGAGCCTCATCGGCCTCCACCAGGTGTACCCGCTGCTGGTCCACACGGTGCTGTTCGGCGGCGGCTACGCCAGCCAGGCCGTGCAGGCCGCCCGCGCCTACCTGTGACGCATCCACCGAACCAATTTGCGAAGTTATCCACAGATGGTGGCTGGGGCCCTGTTTTGGGGGTGCGGAAAATGTCAAGATGGTCTTGTCTATCTTCACGATTGGGGGGCATTGATGCCAAAGTTGATCTCCACCGCCCTGGCGGGCCTGCTGGTGGCCGCCCTGTTGACGGGCTGTACCGGCCAGGTGCCGGCGGCCTCACCGACG
>WRFI01000151.1 GCA_009778875.1 Propionibacteriaceae bacterium
ACCCGAGAGGAACGCGACTGGTACGCCGCGCGTGCGCTCGACGAAGGCTGGAAGCGCAGTGTTCTGGAGCACTTCATCAAGGTACGCCTGAAGGATCAACTTGGCGCAGCGCCAACCAATTTTTCGACGGCACTGGACTCCCCCGACTCGGAGTTGGCCCAACAGCTGTTGAAGGACCCTTACGTCTTCGAGCATCTGGCCTACGTTGAGCGGGTGGACGAGCGCAGTGTCGAGCAGGCGCTGATGGATCGCTTGCAGGACACCTTGACCGAGTTTGGCCGCGGCATGGCGTTTGTTGGACGGCAGGTGCGGTTTGCGGTGACGGACCGGAAGGGCCGCACCGACGAGCTGGTTCTCGACTTGCTGCTGTACCACATTCCGCAGTCACGCTATGTGGTGGTGGAGTTGAAGGTTGGTGACTTCACGCCGGGGTACGTCGGCCAGTTAGCCGCCTACGTTGGCGTCGTCGACGCGGAGCTCCGCGATCCAATCCGGCAGGCACCAACTATCGGCGTCGTGTTGTGCACTGGCAAGAACGAGGCCATCGTGCGCTACACCTTGGCCAACATGAGCGTCGCGCTGGGTGTCGCCGACTACGAAGGTCTGCCGGCTGATGCCCGTGCCGCTCTACCCCCAGCGCAAGAGCTTGAAGCCGTTGTGGCCGACGAGTTGGCCCGCCACCCGGAGGCGCGCAACTCTGGCGGCGGATAACGACACTTGCAGGCCGGTTGGGCCACAAATTCCCCCTCTGGGGTGGGGTACAGTCAATCGGTCGGATTGGATGGGCGGAGCAGGTCGATTGGGTCGATTCCCAAGTGTTGTGCAATGCTGCCCACGGTTCGGAGAGTGGCTGACTGCTTGGCGGTTTCAAGACGCTGCATGTAGGTGCGATGGACGCCGACGGTGTGCGCAAGTTCTTCTTGGCTCATGCCACGCGCCATGCGGTAGGCGACGAGGTTCGCCGCAAATGTCCGCTCCAGGTCGCTGTCCATGATGTACTCAAGACTTCCGTGGCGTAACCTAAAGGTCTACACACTATGGTGTGCAGATTGGCTGTTGTTGGCTAGAAGCGGAGCAACGAAAGGACCATGGCAATGGGACGGCTGGAAGATATGAAGCTTAGGGCTGCTATGACGGCATCAGGCAGGTTTGGCGATGTTTCATACGGCAACGGCCAGGTGACGGTGGAAGGTACGACTTACCCGACAACTGCGTGCCAGATGCGGGTGGAGCAAGGCGCTGACGTTCGGCGGCGCGGCTGGACGTTGACTACTGGCGCGATTGGGTCGAGCAATCTGAAGGGCCACATGCATCTGGTTGTGGTGACGCCAGATGGTGAGCATCTGGTCACGTTTAAGGCCAATGCTGCTGAGAAGGCCGAGAAGTTCGCGGCGCGGTTCACGTCGGCAGCGCAGACGCTGAGGTCCGCTCCCCAACCGGTGGACGCGAGCCAGAGCGCCATCACGCCGAATGGCTCCGATAGCGGGCCAGTAAACTCGGGAAAAGTGCCCGCGACGCAAGATAGGCCGGTCTACCGGCGCCGGTGGTTCCTGGTGCTTGCTGTCGCGGTCGTCATCGTCCTCATTGTTGTGCTGTCCCGTTGTGGCAGTTCTGGTGGCACGCCGGCAGGTTCGCCAACCACGGCAGTTCAGACACAAACCTCGTCGTCATCTGCCACAACGGCAAGCGCCACCGAGAGCAACCCCGGCACGGCGCCCAACTTCGCAGTGACCATCGACAGCACCAGCCAGACCACCGATGACGCCGGTAACCCTGCCCTGTTGGTGACGTTCACATTCACCAACAACAGTGGTGCGGCGATAGCTTTCATGGATACCGGTTTCACGTCGGGTACTGACCCGGTGTCTGTTCGGGCCTTCCAGGGAAACAACGAACTAAACTCGGCAGCGATCAACGGCGATGACACCGACGCGGCGAACTCGGAAAAGACTATCGCTCCAGGCGGGTCTGTCCAGATTCACTGGGCCTACGAACTCCTTGACAAGTCAGACGTGACAGTCAATGCCACCGTGACCGTCAACGGCCAAGATGTGATACTCGACACCAAGACAGTCCCGGTCAATTGAGAGAGGCTTGGTCTTCGCTCGCTGCGTCCCACTTGGCGAGCACATCCATGGCGGCTTGGATCGTGCGCCTGTGGCGACCAGGGTCGTCCTCATCACAAACCAAGCAACGCCAAAGGGACGACGGCGACGCCGTCCTTGCGGCGGTAGGCCCGATCGGAGGTGTTGAGAATCACTTTGTCCAGCACGCGACCGGGAATCTGGGCTTCCAGCCAATTCAGTGACGTCACATCGTCTGGACGCACCTGCTGCGAGAACTTGACTTCAATCGCCAGGACCCGAAAGTCCGGACGCTGAACTATCATGTCAATCTCCTGCCTGCCATCCAGCAGTCGAAAATGCGACACGGTGGCATCGCAGGCATCTGCCAGCACCCTGACAGTCTGCACCGCCAGCGATTCGAATAGTGCACCCAGGAAGGTCCCATCCTTCGGGGTGATCGACTCGGGCTGTCCTTTCACAAGTGATTCGAACGTAGCGCCAACCAGACGGGCCGCCAGTGCTGGGTCAACCAAATGGTGCTTCGGCGACTGCGCGAGGCGTCGTAAATGAGCGAAACTCGGAATCCAAGCTGGCAGAGGGTCGAGCACCCGAACCCTCATCAGCAAGTCGCGATAGGCTGTGGCCGTCGGTCGGTTAGGTTTGTCGGATTCGCCAGGCGTCGCCGCGTCCAAAATGGCAGAGTACGAGGCAGGCGTGGAGGTGTCTAGTTTACAAATTTCACACTGTCTGGTTTACAAATTTCACACCAGTTGGCTTACCAAATTCGTGGTGAGTGACTGAACAAGATCTTGCCCTCAGAACGCGCTCGGTGCCGTCATCCACCGCCAGCCGATCAGTAAGATAGCCATATGAGCGCACACGGGTTTTCTCTGAATGGTTGCGAGCTGGGCGTCGCCACGGCGGCCACGCAGATTGAGGGCGGCAACGCGGACACCAACTGGCACCACTGGGCGGCCGAGCCCGGTCACATCAAGGACGGGTCGACGCCGGCGCGGGCCG
The DNA here is from genome assembly GCA_009778875.1 of Propionibacteriaceae bacterium. Classification (GTDB taxonomy): domain Bacteria; phylum Actinomycetota; class Actinomycetes; order Propionibacteriales; family Propionibacteriaceae; genus WRGV01. The sequence continues at coordinate 3,087 of WRFI01000151.1, forward strand.
CCGACCACTGGAACCGCGTGGCCGAAGACACCGCGCTGCTGCAGCAGTTGGGCGTCAAGCACTACCGGATGGGCCTGGAATGGGCGCGGGTCGAACCCGAGCGCGGCGTGTTCGACGACTCGGCCATCGAGCACTACAGGGACGAGCTGACGCGGCTGCGTGACGCCGGCATCAAGCCGCTGGTCACGCTGCATCACTTCAACAATCCGTGGTGGCTGGAGACCGCCGGGGCCTTCGAAAAGAGGGACGCCATCGATGCCTTCTTGCGGTACACGCGACGCATGGTCGAGTCTCTGGGCGACCTGGTGGACGAATGGATCACCTTCAACGAGCCGAACGTCTACGTCGTCGCCTGCTACGTCGAAGGCACCTGGCCGCCCGGCAGCCGCAGCCCGCGTGGCGCGCAGGCGGTGGCCCAGAATCTGGCGGAGGCGCACATCAGCGCGTACGGGCTGATCCACGAGTTGCAGCCGTTCGCGAAGGTCGGTGTCGCCATGCACCTGCGCGTCTTCCGTCCGGCCAGCAAGTTCAACCTGCGCGACATCGGCGCAGCCGTCGTGGGCGGTTTCCTGTTCCAGTCGGCCCTGCACCGCGCCATGAGCACGGGCCTGTTCGTTCCGCCGCTGCTTCAGCCCAAAGGGGTGCGCCCGGGCAAGTACTACGACTTCCAGGGCGTCAACTACTACTCGCGTTCAATGGTGACGGGCCTGGCGGACGGCGTCGCCAAGGACGTCGCGGTGAGCGATCTGGGCTGGGAGATCTACCCCACCGGTCTGGCGATTGTGCTCGGCCAGGTGAGCCGCGCCTATCCCGGGCCGATCTACATCACCGAAAACGGCATTGCGGACGCCCAGGACGCCTTCCGTCCCCGGTTCATCTACGACCACCTGCGGGCGGTCGTCACCTCGGGCGCGCCGGTCGAGCGCTACTACCACTGGTCGGCGATCGACAACTGGGAGTGGGCCGACGGCGAGGGCCCACGTTTCGGGCTGGTGGCGCTGGACTACCCGACGCAAACCCGCACAATGCGCGAATCGGGCCGGTTCTACGCCGACATTTCGGCCAACGGAGCCATCACCGACGCGGCCTACGACCGCTGGGTCGCCCCGTGCGAGTACCTGACGAACGCCGACACCCAGTGATCGACCGGGCAGCGGCAAACCGTCGGGTGTTCCACCTGGCCGGGCCCAACACGTCCTACCTTTTCCGGGTGACGGCGGCCGGCCACCTGGAGCACATCCATTGGGGGCCGCGCGTCCAGACGTCCGACGCCGACGCCCTGGCCGTCAAGACCCCGTCCGGCGGCTACCAGGTGGCCTACGCCGACGATCCGGCCTACAGCCTGGACGTCTTGCCCCTGGAATGGTCGGGCCTCGGCAAAGGCGATTTCCGCCAGCCGGCGGCGGAGCTGAAGCTCGGCGGCTCGCCAGGTTTCATGACGGACTTCCGCTACATCAGCCACGACATCATCGACGGTGTTGTGCCTTGTCAATGCGGGTTAGCAGGGGCTCATGCTGAGTACAAGCGCGGGGTTCCGGCATCGTATTTCGTCGCGGCGGACGTTCCGGGCCGCGATGGCTGCGCCATTATTTCGCGTCCCTCCACTCTCGGAGGGCCTCCTACACCGGCGCTCCTGACGGACCGCAGCGGTGATACCTCCGGGCCGCCGCTCGTGAAAGACGACGCCGGAACCCCGCCGATCGTGTCCAAACGCGATGGAACGTCCGCCGCGACGAAAGACGACGTCGGAATCCCGCCGGCCACTGCTTCTCAACATGCCGAAACGCTCCGCGTCACAATGGGCGACGCCGGTGTCGAACTGGACCTTTATTACACGGTGTTTTCGGGCTGTGACGTCATCGTCCGGCGGTCGGTGCTGCGCAACACCTCGTCCAGCCCGGTGGACATCAGACGTCTGATGAGCCAGCAGATCGACCTGCCGAACCGCGACTACGACCTGGTGACATTCGACGGCACCTGGGCCGCCGAGGCGCACCGGCACGTCCGCCCGCTGGCGCCCGGGGTTTACGTCAACGACTC
>WRFI01000152.1 GCA_009778875.1 Propionibacteriaceae bacterium
AAAAACAATAAGGCTTTTCGCGTTGTTGGCCAAAACACCACGCCTGACCGGAACTGTGTGTGAGCGAACTAAATCCGGCCACCTCGCCTCCCGATCCGCGCCTCGATCTCATTGAAGCTGGCATCGGATGTCAGGTTGCAGCCCAAGTCGTGGTTCACTTTGCCCGTGCCGTGATAGTCGGATGACCCGGTCGGGATCAGCCCGCACTCATCCGCTATGGCCCTCAGCGCCGCCCTCGTCTCGGCGTCTTGCAGTTGATGATCGACCTCCAGGCCGTCCAGCCCGCCGGCTGACAACTCGCGGATGACGTCGCCCGTCAGCACGCGTCGCGACTCGCGGCCCCAGGGATGGGCCAACACCGCCACTCCCCCGGCGCCCGTGATCAGGCCCACGCCGTCGGCCAGCGGCACCTTGTAGTGACCGACGTAGCCCGGACGGCCGAGGTCGAGCCACCTGTCGAAGGCCTGCTGCCGGTCAGCCACCACACCCAGCGCCACCAGCGCGTCAGCCACATGGGGACGTCCCAAAGTGGCGCCCGGACGGGCGGCGGCCTTGACGTCCTCAATGCTGATCTGAACACCCGCGTCCTGCAGCGCGGCCACCATCTTCGGCAGTCGCCGGTCGCGGCCGTCCCGCAACTCGTCCAAAACCCCCTGGATGCCGGGTTGACACCCGTACCCCAGAAGGTGGACGGTGACGCCCTCGTACTGGCAGGTTAACTCGAGCCCGTTGATGACGCGGACACCCAGCTGCTCACCCGCCGATTGCGCCTCCGGCACGCCAGCCATCGTGTCGTGGTCGGTCAGCGCCACAGCGTCCAGCCTGGCCCGAGCCGCTGCTGCCACCAACTCGGCGGGCGAGTCAGTGCCGTCAGACACCCGCGAATGCGTATGAAGGTCTAGGCGCATAAGCCAATTCTGCACCCTGATTACTTGACACTGATACACAGTTGCAACATTGGCGTGGCATCATTTTCCGGTGAAGGAGGGTAAATGACCGTGCAAGAAGCCGACGGTTGGTCTGTGGCGGATGCCCCTGTGATCGTCTCGCTGCAAAACGTTGACAAGTACTTTGGGCCTGTCCATGTGCTGAACGACGTCAGTCTTGACGTCGCCCAAGGCGAGGTTGTGGTCGTCATCGGCCCGTCCGGGTCGGGCAAGTCGACGCTCTGCCGCGCCATCAACCGGCTGGAGCCGATCGACTCCGGCCAGATCATCGTCAACGGCCAACCACTGCCCGAGGAAGGCAAGCAGCTCGCCTTGCTGCGCGCCGAGGTCGGCATGGTGTTCCAGAGCTTCAACCTGTTTGCCCACAAGACCATCCTCGACAATGTGACGCTCGGCCCCCGCAAGGTGCGCAAGACGCCAAAGGCCGACGCCGAAAAAGAGGCCATGGCGCTGCTTGAGCGGGTCGGAATCAAAGACCAGGCGGGCAAGCTGCCGGCCCAGCTTTCCGGCGGGCAGCAGCAGCGCGCCGCCATCGCTCGCGCCCTGGCCATGCACCCTAAGCTGATGCTCTTCGACGAGCCGACCTCAGCGCTTGATCCCGAAATGATCAACGAGGTGCTCGACGTCATGGTCGACCTGGCGAAAAACAACATGACGATGATCGTCGTGACCCACGAAATGGGGTTTGCCCGTCGCGTCGCCGACCGCGTCGTGTTCATGTCGGACGGCTGCCTGCTTGAGCAGGCCACCCCCGAGGAGTTCTTCACGAACCCCCAGACAGACAGAGCCAAGGACTTCTTGGCGAAAATTCTTCAGCACTGAAGGTCAGCGCTGAAGCCGGCACAGCCGGCGAAAAAACTGGTATCGAGGAAGGAAAGAAGATGAAAAAATTGCCATTGATTGTGGCTGCAACTGCCGTGTTGGGGGCCCTCGCACTAGCCGGGTGCACATCCGGCGGGTCGTCGGGCGGAGGCGTTCAACTGCGCGTCGTCGGGAATCCGTTCTCGACCGAGCGCTACGGCGTCGGCATCCCCAAGGACAGCCCATACTGCCAGCAGATCAACGACGCCATCACGGCCATGATCAGTGACGGCACCTGGAAGTCGAAGCTGGACGCCGAAATGCAGGGCGTGCAATACACGCCTAACGCCAAGGAGAACCCGCCAACGGACCTTGAGACCTGCGCCGCGCCCGGCACGGCCGCACTCGTCACCCCGGGCAAGCTGACCATCGGCATCAAGTTCGACCAGCCGCACCTGGGCTACAAGGACGGAAACACCTACACCGGCTTTGACGTTGACGTTGCCACCTATGTGGCCGGCAAGCTCGGCTTCACCCCCGACCAGATCGTCTGGAAAGAGTCCATCTCCGCGCAGCGCGAGACCCTGCTGCAGAATCACCAGGTCGACATGATTTTCGCGACCTACTCGATCACTGACGCCCGCAAGGAAAAGGTGGCCTTCGCTGGACCATACTTCGTGGCCGGCCAGGATCTGCTCGTGCAGGCCAGCGACACCGCCATCACCGGCCCTGAGTCGCTGACCGGCGGCAAGAAGCTCTGCTCGGTGACCGGTTCGACACCGGCCCAAAACATCCAGCAGAAGTACGCATCAGACGTTCAGCTGGTGCAGTACGACACCTACTCCCAGTGCGTGCAGGCGCTCATCGCCGGCAAGGTTGAGGCCGTCACCACAGATGACATCATCCTCGCCGGCCTGGCAGCCCAGGCGGCCGGCGGCAAGTAGCACAGACATGCCGACGGTCGCGGTGGAATACCTGCGACCGTCGGCATGCGCCATGAATCGATAGCGACCCAGAATAGGACAACCCGATGGGCTTTCTCGGCGGATACGGCCAGGTGCTGGCCGATTCATCGGTGCTTGGCGCCTTCTGGGTCAACATCACGCTGACGTTCTGGTCGGCCATCATCGCGCTGGTTCTCGGCACTGCCGCCGCCGCCATGAGGATCAGCCCGTTCACATCATTTCGGGCCGTCTCCACCCTGTTCGTCAACATTTTCCGCGACATACCGCTGACGGTGGTCATGGTGATGATGTCGCTTGTGGTGAGCATGGCCCTTGGCGTGCAGTTCTCGAACGACCTGAACCTGGACGCCTACGTTCTGGCCGTCATCGGGTTGGGGCTTTACCATTCGGCCTTTGTCGCTGAGGCGCTACGCTCGGGCGTCAACACCGTGCCGCTGGGCCAGGCGGAAGCCGCGCGGGCCATCGGCCTGACCTTCAGCCAGTCGGCCAGCCTGGTTGTTTTGCCGCAGGCCTTCAGGGGTGCGATCGCCCCGCTCGGCAACACGTTGATCGCCTTGATCAAGAACACCACGGTGGCCACGGCAGTGGGTGTGGCCGCCCAAACCTCCGGCCTCATGAAGGGCATGATCGAGATCCACGCCAACTACGTGTTCGCGATCTTCATGACCTTCGCCCTTGGTTACGTCATCATCGTCATCCCGGTGGGCTTGGCGACGACGGCGCTGTCACGACGTCTGGCGGTCAAACGATGAGCGCCCAAGCCGCCGCCCCGCACAGCGTCCTGTTCGATGCCCCTGGGCCCAAGATGCGCCAAACCATCGGACTCGTCAACCTCGGTGGCGTGATAGTCATCCTGGCGGTCCTCGTGTGGGCCGGGTGGCGCCTCCACGCCGCCGGGCAGTTGAGCGCCTACCGCTGGAATGTTGTGATCGAAGGCGACACCTGGGTCTACTACCTCCTGCCTGGGTTGCTGCACACCCTTGAAGCTGCCGCCATCGCGGTGGTTGGCGCCGTCATATTCGGGCTGGTTTTCGGCATGGGGCGGCTGAGCCAAAGCGCGCCCATCAGGTTGCTGTCCGGTGCGATCGTCGAGTTTTTCCGGGCCGTGCCAGTGCTGCTGATGATGATCTTCTTGTGGTATTTCCTGCCTGGTATCTATTCCTCGCTGGGGTGGGTTCACCCGCCAGACCCAAGTTTTGTGGCGGTTGTCATCGCGTTGATCCTCTACAACGGCTCGGTTTGCGCCGACCTCATACGCACGGGCGTCCACAACCTTCCGTCGGGCCAGGGCGAGGCCGCCGCCGCCATCGGCTTGACGCCGCGCCAGGCCCTCAGCAACGTGCTTGTGCCGCAGGCGCTGCTGGCCATGCTTCCCGCACTGATCGCGCAACTGGTCGTCGCCCTGAAGGACTCGGCGTTGGGCCAGATCATCGCCTATTCCGAACTGCTCAATGAGGCGGTTCTGCGGGGCGGCATCATCCGGGTGCTGCCATCGCTGGTTGTCGCCGCCGCGATCTTCATCATCATCAACTACAGCCTCGGCAAGCTCGGCGAATACGTCGGCAGCCGCATGCGGTCGCGGACGTCCCCACTGGACCCGGAGACCGCTGAAGACTTGCCGATGAATGTCACGGCAAAAGCTGCGGCTATCATCATCGAACCCGTCGACCAAGATGGCTACAGCCAAACGGGCTGGCGGGACGAACCCTGGCAAGACTGGCGCGGCGACCCGCTGCGCAGCCACCTACGTATCGGGCCGGAGAAACCTCATGAAGATTGACAACCAACTCCATTTCGACGCCACCCCGGCGGCAGTGCGGGCCATGCTGATGGACCCCGGATTCTGGACGCAATTGGCGATCGGACGGGTCGACCATTGCGACGCCGCACCCACCTCGGACGGGGTGACCGTCGACATCGGGGTGCGCTCCCCCTCGCAGGTCCAGCGCCTGACGGGCGACGTGATGTCCGCCACCCTGACGGCCACCTGGGCCGCAGCCGGGGACGGCTGGGGCGGGCCCGTCGCGATCGATGTCAAAGGGATGCCCGCCTCCTTCAGCGGCACATCTTCACTGACCCCCGATGACACCGGCACCGCCGTCGTCTACCAAGGTGATCTGACCATTCGAATACCGCTGGTCGGGGCGACACTGGAGAAAAAGACGGCACCCTTCCTGTTGGGTGTCCTTGAGGCCCAGCAAGACGTCGGCGCCCGCTGGCTGGCTGAACACGCGTAGGTGGAATCGGCCGTCGACCTCTGGTAGACTGTGACGCTGCCTGTCAACGGGCACACGGAAAGGCAAACCCAAGTGGCGAATATCAAGTCGCAGATCAAGCGCAACAAGACGAACGAGAAGGCGCGCGAACGCAACAAGG
>WRFI01000153.1 GCA_009778875.1 Propionibacteriaceae bacterium
AGTCCTACAACCGTGCCCGGTAAGGCCGTTGGCGGGGAGGTTTTGCGGGGTTATCTCCTCATCCTGACGTCCGGAACCCCGAAACCGGCCAACCCAGCCACCCCCGTCCCCGCTGACCAGCCGTAACCAGGGCGGCAAAACCAGCCAGCCGGGTGACCACCCGCCCAGCGTCACCACCAATTTCGACGACAAGGACGCGAAGCGTCCGCGTCAGCACAAAAAGGGTAACGGACCACCCCGGTTGCGGCGCTGCACCTGCTTGGGAGACCACCCCGTCAGTCGCTTAGCGACTGCCACCCCTCCCCAGAGGGGAATTTTCCGTGGCTCCGGCGCTGCACCTGCTTGGGAGCCGACGGGTGGTCCCCAGTGCTGCCAACAGGGTCGCCGGAGGCAGTTTGAGGTTAGGATGAGGCGGGTGGATGATACCTTGACGGCCAAAAATTGTGGCGCTCAATCTGGGACACGGGTTGGAACAGGATGGTGGAACCGGCAATGACAAGGCTGACACTTGCTGTGAGCGATGCGGGCGCGGTCGGGTCGCCGCCAGGCGAATCCGTCGGCACCCGTGTTGTGGAACTGTCTGAGTCTGAGCTTGCTAGTATTGCGGATTTCATCAGGCGTTCCTTGGGCCAGTTTGACAATCCGTCGTTTCGGACAGTGGCCCGTCGTCACGAAAGTGAAGCAGTAAAGCTGTTGGAGTATCTCGGGCAGGTTGGTGAAGGGCTTGCCGTCGAGTCAGATGTGCTGCCTGTGACATCCAGCGAAGTGGAGTTGATGCTGGGGTGCATGGATGAGGGACGTTTTGAGCTGAACGAGGACGAGTTGCGCATCTGGATTGGCCTGGACGCGCAACAAGCGCAGCGGCTGTGTGGAAAGCTGCGAAAGTTGATCGGTTACGAACCGTTTGATGTTTCATCCCAGTTGGACCAGGTGGCGTGCCAGGCCGAAGGCTGGGCTCGTGATCGCTCGCTGGCTTTGGCGAGGCGGCTGGTGGACGGAATGCCGGGAGCTTCACTTGACTGGGAGGACGGCGTTGGGATGAACTGGGCGGCCATCAACGCCAACGCCCGGTTGGTCGGAATGGTGTGGTTGGTGGGGCCGCTTGTGGTGGCGATCCCTGGTCTGGCCCAGCAGGTGCCTGGTTTGGACGACACGTTCATCGCGGTAGCAGTTGACGACATGGCGAAGCCATGGCTCGCTTCGTCGCCCCAAGTGCTGAGCCGGGTATTCCCCCGGAGTCACGGATGGTTCCCTTTCAACTTGGACGCCTTTTCAGCCAGCGACCTGCTCTCCTATACGATTACTTTGTAGGTGCCGTCGGCGCATATGGGAACAAGCCCCATGGTCTGATTGACGACGTCAAGAGATTGGATTCGACATGCCGGAGACGTCTCGGCTATTTGATGCCCTGGTTTCGTGGTTCGAAGAGATAAGCGAAGGGCAAGAGGATCGTGTCTATCAAGGCGAAGATGAACGCGGACTACTCATTGACACGCTGGACAATCCCGGATGGAGGGTTCAGATTACTGGTGAATCTGGGCGACGTCCGATCGCGCTGAAGCGGGACGGCGGTGACAACGACTGGATTTTTGTGACAGCCACCGACAGGAAATTTGAGGCATGGGGTGACACCCATTGCCTAAACGAAATCATGCTTCACGCGGTCGCTTGGCTGGGGCTGGATGTTGACGGCTGAAGGCTTGGTGCAGCTTACCCGCTGAGCCGACGGGGTGGTCAGGCGGCAAAACCGCCGGGGCGCGCAACCACCGCACTACCGCGCAGTTTTCGGGTGGGCGTGTTTTCGGGTGGCGGCGCCGTTGTGCGGTGGTTGCGTTAGGCAAATCGGACTCTTTGGGCACGCAACCACCGCAGTTCGTCCAAAAAGACGCTGATCAAAAGACGCTGATCAAGCGCCGTTGTGCGGTGGTTGCGTCAGGGCTCCGACTTATCGTCGTGGAATACGGTGTCGGCGAGTACAGTCCGTCATGTTGAGGGAAATGGGCAGGGTCCGCGCCGCCCATCAGGGAGTAACATTATCATCCGATTTGAAAAAGAGAGTGTGAGGGCAATCATGACGAATGAGCAAACGACCGCGTAGTTCGACCCCGGCACTGTTGCGGCGGAATTGCATCCATACCAAATGACCTGACGGTAGCGAAAAAGAACATGTTTGGCAGACAAATAGGACTGTACATGGACATGGCTGACGCAACGGCCTTCCTTGTTGATGCGCAAGCCAAACTCGATGGGGCCTTGCTCAAATGGAGGACATTCGGCCCAAGCGCTGAGCCAGTCACCGACCTTTCAGATCTGTACGGAACGTCCTTTTTCTGTCGCATGGTTGACATGCCGGAAATCGCTCCACGCTTCATTTCGCAACAGGGCTACTGGGTGCTTGGTGTGGATGGTTTGCCATTGGTCGAATGGTCTGTCGGTCGCGAGCGTGCAGCTGTGCTGTCCGAAGGGCGCTTGTATTTCCAGCCTAAGTCGGTCGTGGACGGGATGCTATATGAGGATAAGGCGCCTTCGTTTACCGCTTTTGCTGACGCACTTTTCAAGCTTGCCCGGAAGCGGACACAGTTGGTGGTGGTTGATGGCCGCAAGGTGCGCATAGGCCCCAGTGCTGCCAACAGGGTCGCCGGAGGCAGTTTGAGGTTAGGATGAGGCGGGTGGATAATACCTTGACGGCGAAAGATTGTGGCGCTCAATCTGGGACACGGGTTGGAACAGGATGGTGGAACCGGCAATGATATACGATTACCTTGTAGGTGCCGTCGTCGCATATGGGAGCAAGCCCCGTGCTCGTCCTGTCTGGGTCCCGGCGGGTCAGCCTTGGAGGTGGTCTCGGGCTTCCATCAGGGCGAACTGGTCGCCAAACTGCGATGCGTTGCCGTTGGCAAAATCGAATAGTGACCAATCTGTCGAGGCTATCAGCGCTTCGACGACTCTGCTCGGCATATCCTACGCTCCGTTTGTCGATGTCCAGACGTTCCGTCACCGATTGTATCTCAGGCGAACCGCCGACCCACGCCTTGGTGACTCAATGCGAAACTGTCGGCGTGGGACCGAGAGGCCCGCTCAATGCGCAAGAGGACGTCGGCGGCGGGCCCCCTCGTTAGTGCCTGAAACAGGCACTAACCAGCCCCGTCACACCTTGTCACACGCATACCCGACACAAGAAATGACCCAAGTGACCCAACTCGGGCCTGACAAGTGCGCAGATTGCTCACCATTCGCGTCTTTCAAAAGCCCACGTTTCGTCAGGGTTTAGGACGCGGGGCTGACCGATCGACAATTGTTCAGCCCAGCACGACACCTCCACCCTGGGAGTATCGGCCAAATCGGTTTCCACCCTGGCCTCGATTGAAGCGACATCGCTGCGATCGGATTCCGAAACGTCCTCATAAAGACACCGCATAGTCACTCGTCGACCGTCAAATCCGTAGGCCACAGCGCGCAGCCGCGGAGACACCCTGTCCAGCAATGCGCTGTTCGCCGCGTACCAGGCCTGGCCCTGCGGGCTTTGGCCGTGGATGGGAATGCTGCGGTCAAGCTCACCGCATGCAGTTGCCAGCGCATCGTTCGTGTTCTCACCACGCGCGTACATCCAGAACTCCCCTGGGAACAACGCGCGGCAGTACGGCAAGGGGTAATACTCGACAATCTCATTCACGTGCACATCCAGGAAAAAATCTGCCACAACCTCTGTCGCGATGCCCGAGGTGTTATCACCGTCCTCTGGGGTGACCCTGGCATAAAGAAAACGGAGATCAATCATCGGATAGACAAAACGGGCCGCCACCGCCCTCAAGTGGGGCGGTATCGCATCGCCCAACGCGCGGTGCAATGATCCATAGGACAACTCCTCGAACGACTGGGTAATGGCCATGCCCGGTGGTCTCGCTGGGACTATGTGAAACTGGTTGCCTGCCTCGTAGTGAATTATCCCGACGGATGTCGGCGTGCCCGGCTGCGGCACCGTGGAACCGGCAGGCGGCGGGGGCCTGTATTCGCCAATTATCTGCCCGAAATCCACGAGTTCGGCAGAACCAGGCTGTGGAACTGGCACACTATTCACGTGCGGCCACCGGGGATGGTTTCATGCTTCAATGCTATCGGCAATTTTGCAGTCGCGAAGCGACCGGCGGGGGTGGTTCCCAAGCAGGTGCAGCGCCAGAGCCACGGATTCCCCTCTGCGGAGGGGTGGCAGTCGCGAAGCGACTGACGGGGTGGTTGGTCACCTTCCTGCACACGCTCAGAAACAAGTGCGTAGTCTTCCTTTCACCTCCTTGGTGCCAGAATTGAGACGTGAGTTCTGACAAGCCGACGGGCGCTGCGGCGCCCGTGTCCGAGGGCGTCGCCGGGCGCCCTGATCAGCCCGTGCTGCGCCGGGTCGCCCATTTGCTTTCGCCCTACAAGCACCTGCTGGCGGTGGTCGGGCTGGCTGTCGTCATTGCTGCTGGGCTGACGGCCGTCGCCCCCTTTTTTACCCGGGCCGTCTTCGACCAGGCACTGTTCCCAACGAACGCGGCTGGCACGATCGGGCATCCCGATTTGCGGTTGTTGTTCTGGCTGGCGGGCGGGCTGGTGGCGATACCCCTTGTCAGCTCGCTGATCGGCGTCGCGCAAACCTACCTGACGACGAAGGTCGGCAACTCGGCGATGGCCGATTTGCGGGTCGCCCTGTTCGCCCACCTGGAGCGCATGGAGCTGGCGTTCTTCACGTCCACCCGCACCGGCGACATCCAATCGCGACTGGCCAATGACGTCTCGGGGGTGCGCAACATTTTGACGTCCACTGCCGTCTCGATCCTTTCGAACGTCGTCACCGTCATCGCCGCGTTCGTCTCGATGATGCTGATGAGCTGGCAGCTCACCATCGTCACGCTGATCTTGATGCCGCTGTTCGTCGTCATCCAGGTGCGGGTCGGCACCCGTCGCAAACGCTTGCAGCGGCGCACCCAAGAGTCGCTTTCCGAGATGACGGCGATCACCGAGGAGTCGCTCGGGGTGTCGGGCGTGCTGCTGGCCAAGGTGTTCAACCGGGCGGACGCCGAGGTG
>WRFI01000154.1 GCA_009778875.1 Propionibacteriaceae bacterium
TGGACCCCGACCCCGACGGTTGCCGGACTTACCTACATGAAAACAGTGCCAAACCCGTGCTAAGTCCTACAACCGTGCCAGGTGAGGCCGTTGGCGGGGAGGTTTTGCGGGGTTATCTCCTCCAGGGGCGTGCCGGGGTGGTCGGTCACCTTCCTGCACACGCTTGGAGGACCACCCCGTCGGCTCCGCCGCCACCCCTCCCCAGAGGGGAGTTTTCCGTGGCTCCGCCGCCACCTCCCCTCGGCCTGCGTCGTTGGGTGCGCTCGAACCGTTCCACCCGCCATGTCAACCGGCCAGGGGTGCGACTACTACACAGGCGTCCGGGAGAAGTTCAGGTGGCTGCGGGATGGCGTCGGGCCGCGCTGGCCCTGGTAGTGGGACCCCGCCCCGTCCGACCCGTAGGGGTGGACGGCCGGCGAACTCAGCCGGAAGAAGCACAACTGGCCCACCTTCATGCCCGGCCACAGGGCAATCGGCAAGGTGGCGACGTTGCTTAGCTCCAGGGTCACGTGCCCCTCAAAACCAGGGTCGATGAAGCCCGCCGTCGAGTGCGTCAGCAACCCCAGGCGGCCCAGCGACGATTTGCCCTCCAACCGGGCGGCCACGTCATCGGGCAGGCTGACATACTCGTATGTGGAGCCCAGGACGAACTCCCCCGGGTGCAGCACGAACGGCCCGTCGTCCTGGGTGACGGGGCGAGTCAGCTCCGACTGGTCCTCGGCTGGGTCGATGACGGCATAGCGATGGTTCTCGAACACACGAAAGTACTTGTCGAGGCGCACATCGATGCTGGACGGCTGCACCAGTGCGGCGTCCCAAGGGTCCAGACGGACGCGTCCGGCCTGCACCTCGGCCAGAATGTCGCGGTCAGATAAGAGCATGCGCTCAGTCTACGGCCCAACCAGCCCGCCCAAGCGCCAAGGTGGCAGAATGTCCCCATGATCATTTTCTCTGGCTGGGGCATCCTGGCCATCGTGCCGCCAGGCATCGGCTACGGATTGGGAATGCTGCTCGGCGTCGCCATCGGCGGGGAATCCAGCACCAAGGCGTTTGTCATCGCCAGCATCGGCTTGATGATCGGCTCGGTCGGCGACTGGTACCTCGGCAATTGGTTCAACAAGATCCGTCCCGCCGCCCAGATGGACCAAGCCGTGGCTGCCCGCAGACAACAACTCCAGCAGTTGGTTTCGTCCGGCCAGTACTACCGCGGCCCGGGCTACCCGATGCCCACCTCAATGCAGGACGCCCAGAACCAGGCCGACGCGCAACTCGCCGCCGAGGCCGCGGGCGCCCACGCCAGGATCGGCAACCGGCACACGCTGTTCTTCATCCCCATGCAGTACTGGGCCTACATCGGCGCCGGCCTTGGGGCCGTCCTCCTGATCGTTTACCTGTTCTTCCAGTAGCTGATCAGCTGGCCCACCGGCCGGTGAAGAACAGCCAGGCCCAGATGATCATGGCCGCACCGCTCAGCACCACGTACACCGCCACCGCGACGTCCTTCGCCTGATGCCGCCTGGCTGGACGCCAGCTCACCGCCGCGCCGAGGGCCGCCCACAGCGGGAACCACAGCAGCACGGCCCGGTTGATGGACATGTACCAGAAGGACGTGCCGAACGCCACCACCTGGATTCCCACGAAGGCCGCCGCCCCCCAGTGGCGCCGCACCAGACACCAGACCGTTGTGCCCAGGCCAACCGCCATCGACACCACCTCGGCGCGGAACACCCAGGCGACGTCAGGCCGCCCTGGCCAGCTCACCAGCTTCCCGGCATCGACGGTGTTCACAAGCGACACCCAAGGCTTGGTGAAGCCACGCTCCCACCCCGCCTGCTGGGCCTCAAGCCAGGACGTCCACGTCCCTGTCAATCCGTGAAGGTACAACTCGTATGCCCCCAAAACCGCCAGGGGGACGAGCAGCCACGCCCAGGCGACGAGCAGGCGCCGGACCGCCGCCAACCGCCGGCCATCGCGCAGGTCCCCCACCGCATTCGCCAATGCCAGCACGGCCAGCGCCCCCACCAGGAACAACCCCGACACCCGGAAGGTGCAAGCCACGCCGGCCAATGCGCCAGCCTGCCACCACTGGCCTTGCCGGGCCCGCTGCCACGCCCAGAACGCCGCCGCGCAAAACACCGCCTCCGTGTACCCCACAGTCGTGAACACCGCCGTCGGGGCGATCAGCCACAAGCAAGCCGCCGGGGCGCCAAACATCTTGTACAGCGCGCCCGCCGCCAGCGCCGACGCCACCAGCGACACCAGCACACCGGTCAGCTCCATCGGCAACCCCACGACGGTCCCTGCCCGCAACAACAGCGGCAACCCGGGAAAGAAGGCCGGCGACGTCGGGTCTTCGTAGCCGTCAGTGGCAATCGCCATGAAATGCAGCACATCCCACCGCCGCAGCAGGGTTCCGGCATCAATGTGCCCGCCCGCCATGACGGCCAAGCCGACCCCCGCGATCAAAGCCCTCGACAACAGCCAAACCTTGGCCACCAACACCCCATCGGCGGGCAAGAGACGTTCCGTCGCCCGCCTATTCATGGGCCTCGGGTTGGCCGAACCGCAACCAGACGACGTCAGGCTGGTGGTCCAGTACCCCGCCAATTGGGTCGTCGACAAAGGGCGTTCGCACCGGGTCGATCCAGGGGTGCCGTATGTCGTTGACGACGCGGACGGCCAGCCAGATTTGCACGCCGACGCGAAGCAGGATGGCCAGCCAGTACAGCAATTCGTGCCCGTTGAAGCTCAACTTGTCGGCAAGGTGACCCCAGATCGCCAGGAAGTACAACCCCTCGGATGCCGCGAACACAGACATGTCCAGCAACACGGGGCGCGCCAGCACAAGCAACGGCAGCAACCACAGCACATATTGGGGTGAGTACACCTTGTTGAACACCAGGAAGGCGATCAGCACCAGCACCGCCACCTGAGCCAGGCGGGGACGCCGGGGCGCCGTAAACGTCACCCCGACGACGAGCAGGCCGGCCAGCGATAAGCACACCACCTCGGCCACCGACACATTGAGCACCGGGATGCCAATGTGCACCACCAACGACCACAGCGAGCCGTAATCCGGGCCGCGTCCCGCGTTATAGGTCCAGAAAAACGACCAGCCGCTGAAATTGGTCACCATCACTGGCAGATTCGCCACCACCCAGGCCACCGCCGCCCCACCGGTGAATTGCCCAAAAGCCTTCAACCGCCCGGCCCTCATGCACAGCACCAACAAGACGGGCAGCAACGCCAGCGGGTAGAACTTGACCGCCACCGCCAGGCCGATCAGCAGACCGGCCGCAAATGGACGTTTCTTTGACCAAACCAGCAGTCCGACGCTGGTCAGCGCGACGGCGAACAAGTCCCAGTTGATCAGCCCCGACATCATGACGGCGGGAGCACCAGCGATGAACAAGGCGTCCCACGCCCTCACCCTGACGCCCTGCGTGTGCGGTGAGCCGGAGTTGCGCCCCATCTGCAGATGCGCCCACACCAGCACCCCGAAGCAGGCCGCCAACATGACGGCGTTGATCGCCCAGAAAGTGTTCGCGGCCGCCAGAATCTGGTCCGAGGTCGCATCCGGATTGATGACGGCACCGAGCACCCCCGACAGCCACCGCGCCACCCAGATGAACCCACCTGTCAATGTCGGATACTCCAGCGGCGTCTGGTTCTGGCCCG
The DNA here is from genome assembly GCA_009778875.1 of Propionibacteriaceae bacterium. Taxonomy (GTDB): domain Bacteria; phylum Actinomycetota; class Actinomycetes; order Propionibacteriales; family Propionibacteriaceae; genus WRGV01. The sequence goes on from WRFI01000154.1 coordinate 3,679, forward strand.
GCATCGCGGCGAACAGGGCGCCGCCGCTCCAGATGGCGGTGCGGTTTTGATACAGCACCGGGATGTCCGAATAGCACAGCCGGGTGAAAGTGTTGGGCACTTTGCCGACAACGGTTTGCAAGCAGGGCACCTGGCGCACCATCAGAACTAGCCAAGTGAACGCGGCCGCGGCGATCGTCCAGGGCACCGGGTCGAACCACAAGCCGCCAGACACCCTGGCATGACGGCCGAGAGGCCCGCCGATGCGCCCGGTCCACCCAGGCACATCCAACCGACCAAGACCGTTGCTCACCTGATTAGTCTAGTGTCGTCAGTCATGACCGGGCTTGTCGTGGTTTGTCGCCTTCCTGCACACGCCTGGAAAACCACCCCGTCGGCTCCGCCGCCACCCCTCCCCAGAGGGGAATTCAATCTGGCGGCTCCGCCGACACCCCTCCCCAGAGGGGAATCTGCTCGGCTCATGTCGACGTCGGCGGCACGGGATTTGTTGGGGGCTCCGTGGTCGGCGGAGTCGTCGGTGGCTCCGTGGTTGGCGGCTGGGTGGCTGGTGGCGTCGTGGGTGGTTGCGTCGTCGGCGGCTGTATCGTCGGCAACTGGGGTGTCGGCTCGGTCGCCGTCGGCGTCGCCGTTGGTGTCTCGGTCTCGGGCGGCGGGGCGGGCTCGTCCGTCGGTGTCGCGCCTGCCCCCTGATTGACGTGCGCCGGTGGCGGGAAGTTCACCTTCGGCAAGCCTTGCATCGCCTGTTTCATATAGTCAGCCCACGTTTGCGCGGGGTAGCCGCTGCCGTAGAACATCGAAGATCCGCGTGGCGCGTACGGGTTGAGGTCGGCTGTGCCGGCCAGGTTCGGGCTGTCGGGCGGGTCCGCCACGTACATGACGGCCGTCGAAATCTGCTGCGTGAAACCGACGAACCAGGCGGCCCCGACGCCGGTCTTGCCCTGGAAGGCGGCCGTCCCGGTCTTCCCTGCGGCCGGGTAGCCCAGGCTTCGTACCGCGGTGCCGGTGCCGGCGTCGACCACCGATTGCAGGGCGTAGGTCAGATCAGAGCAGATGTCCGACCGAATCGTGAGAGTCTTCGCAGGGCTGGCGGTGTAGACAACCGAACCGGTGGCGTCCTTTACCTCCAAAACCACGTGGGGGGCGATGCGGGTGCCCTGATTGGCGATGGTCGCATAGGCGCTGGCCATGTTCAGCGGCGACACCGCCGCATAGCCCAGCGGGATGGTCGCGCCGGGGTACCAGCTCTGGTCATCCTGGGCCGGGGCACCGGCGTCCTCCGCCGCCTTGATCACCTGATTCGGGCCGTCGGGTATCCGCTGCACCA
>WRFI01000155.1 GCA_009778875.1 Propionibacteriaceae bacterium
CTGCAAACCGATCTGGCCCGCCGTCGCCTGGAGCAACTGCGCTCCGAAATCGGGGACGACAGGCTGGTCGACGAACTCCTCAACGCCCCACAGCGGTCGGAGATTGAGCTGGAGGCACAGCAGTCGCGGATGGACCGCCTGCGCGAGATTTTGGCCAAGCTCGACGGCCCGCCGGTGGCCGACCTCAAGTCCGTCCTCGACCACCTGCTGCGACGCTCAGTCTGGATCGTGGGCGGCGACGGCTGGGCCTACGACATCGGCGCGGGCGGGCTCGACCACGTGCTGGCCAGCGGACGGGACGTCAACGTGCTGGTGCTCGACACCGAAACCTACTCGAACACCGGCGGGCAGGCCTCCAAATCGACGCCGCTCGGGGCCGTCGCCAAGTTCGCCACCGCCGGCAAGACGACGACGAAAAAGGACCTGGCCCAGCAGGCCATGGCCTACGGCAACGTCTATGTGGCGCGCGTCGCGATGGGGGCCGACCCGCAGCAAACCTTGACGGCCTTCCGCGAGGCCGAGGCCTACGACGGGCCGAGCCTGATCATCGCCTACAGCCACTGCATCAGTCACGGCATCCCGATGCAGGATGGTCTCGACCAGCAGTACAAGGCGGTGGCGTCGGGCTATTGGCCGCTGCTGCGCTACGACCCGGTGCGGCGCAGCGAGGGACTCAACCCCTTCCTGCTGGATTCGCCGAGGCCCCGGTTGTCGCTGGCCGAGTACCGCAAGGACGAGCTGCGCTTCAAGATGCTGGCCCAGGCCGACCCGGGCGAGGCCACCCGGCTGAGCGAACTGGCCCAGGCCGACGTCGACCGCCGGTGGGCCGATTACGAAGACTTGGCCAACCGTCCGGCGTCCGCCTTTGCCGCTGACGCCCGGCGCCGGGTCGAGGACTTGATCGCATGACGTCGCCCCATATGCGCAACTTTGAGGAGACGACACTGACGGCGGCCGTCGATTCGGCGACCGTCAAGGCATTGACGGGCGACCCCGTCACCGAGATGTACGCCCAGGGCGGCCTGAGGGGTCTGGCGGCCCTGAGGGACGTCCCCAATTGGCGTGACCGTACCGTCATTGTCCCCGCGTCTGATTGCCCGAAAAGCGAGACGGTTTGACAACGCCGGGCATGGCAGTGCTAGCATCGCCTGATTAACCGCTCGGTATGCCCTCCGCCGGAAGATACAATGTTGTTTCGGGGATGAGCGTCATTGTCGACCGGCGACCGAAAGATCGGACGCACAATGGCCGGCCCGAAGCCCCACCCATATCTCAACGTGCTCGGACCAGTTGAGCTTGTCAACGCGCGGGGCATGCCGCCGGATCGGGCGCCAAAGCAATGCCTTGAATACTGCGGCTGGTTGCTGCACCACCCCGGGCAGACTCCGCTGTCGATGGCGAATTCGCTGCTGGTGTCCGAGAGCACGCGGCGGTCGAACATGTCGCGACTTCGCATCTGGCTCGGCAGGGACGACACTGGGACGCCATATCTGCCGGACGCCTATTCGGGACGAATCAAGTTGCACCCGGACGTTTCCTCCGACTGGGAGTACTTCAGCATGCTGATGGTTGGCGGTGTCCAGCGCGCGAACAAAGAGGCGATGATCCAGTCGCTCGGCCTGGTGCGCGGCGCCCCACTGGCTGACACCGCCCCGGGCCAGTGGCATTGGGCGGAGCAGTGGCGTATCGAAATGATCAAGGCCATTCGTGACATCGGCGTGACGCTGGCCAACCAAGCGATGGACGACCGGAATTTCGACCTGGCCCGCTGGGCTGCTTCGACGGCGCTGATCGCCGCCCCGGAGGACGACAAGTTGATGACCGCCCGGCTCCGCACCGAACATCTGGCGGGCAACGATATGGAGGTCACTCGCCTGGCCATGCACATCACCAGGATGGCCCGCACTATTGGTCATGACCTACCGGACGAGATGATCGAGCTGATCCACACTGTGCTGTTGTGAATCGATCCGACGGACTCCAGCCGACCCAGGGCGCCCAGGGGCCGTACTCGACGCACGATCAAGTAGGTGGTAGCGCTGGGCAGGCGTCTGCGCCGTCCTCAGCCCAAATCGGCGTTCCGTCCGTCGGAATGGCTGCGGACCGACTCCAGCCGACCCAGGGCTAAAGTGTCACAAGCTCTGCACAGATTGGTCAAAGAGTCGTCCTAGTTGGGGTCGATAGCGTGGTCATTACTCTGTTGAGAAAAGAGGAAGACGATGAGCACACCAACTGAGCCGCCGATCCCTACCGATGCGTCCATGCCTGCGGCGCCGGTTGAGTCGCCATCTTCCTTGCCTGCGAATGCGGGCCCGAGCCAGACGCCCAGTTCTGGCTCGGGTTCGCGATCGCTTCTGGCGATCCTGTTGCCGATCATCCTCATGGTGCTATCCCTGGGCGGCGTCGGCGCCACACTGCTGTACGCCAACCACCAGGCGACCACGGCGCAAAGCGCCGGACGATTCCCCGGCCAATACAATGGGCAACGACCGTCAAGCTTCCCGTCAGGCGGGCGCGTGCGTCCCAGCGGCTTCCCCACGGACGGAACGATGCCCAGCGGTTTCCCGACGGACGGGACAATGCCCAGCGGATTCCCCACGGACGGGACGATGCCCAGCGCATTCCCGACTGGCGGCAACTTCCCCGGGAACGGTCAGGGCCAGCAAGGCCAGCCGGGCCAACAAGGCCGCCCGGGTGGCAGCGGCATCTATCAGCGCAGCCCCCGCGGCATGCAACTCAGCGGCCTGGAGATCGGCCTGATCTCCGGCTGTGGCGTGGTGTTCGTCGGTAGCGCGGTGTTCCTGGCGATAGGCCTGGTGAACCGGCGCAAGACGACACCTGCCGCTGTTCCCGCGCAACCAAGCGGCACGCCGTCCTCTTAATCACCCCGGCGGCTTCGCCGACGGTTAATCCCCCTCCTTAGCTTAGGAGGGGCGGTTGACGCGGCGGGCTCCAGCCGGCCCGAGCGCACAGACGCCGTACTCGACGCGTGATCAAGTGGCCACCAGGCTTGGGCAGGCGTCTGCGCCGTCGCCAGCTCGAACCGGCGTTCCGCCCGCCATGTCAACCGGCGGTCCCCCAAGCAGGTGCAGCGCCGCAGCCACGGAGAATCTGGGCCGATAGGCACTATTCGGCCATTCGGGTAAGCTTGACGTACGGGGTCTGTGCCGACTGAAATGAAGTAGGCGTGATCCAGTTCTCGGAAGGCGACTATGAAGATTCGCGGGGTTGTGCTAGGCGTCGCCGCCTTGGCACTGGTTGCCGCCTTGGCAACCCTGCCCACCGAATTGGGAAACGGGACGCCTCCACTGCGCACCACCCCGGTGCCCCAGCCCGGCGCGCAGGGTGCCGTCGCGGGGATGGCTGTGGCCACGCCGTCGCCAACCCCGTCCGTCAGCCCGCTTTGCGTCGGCCCGGCCCCGGTGATGCGGGTGCTGCCCGGCCTGACCGGCCCTCACTGGGTGGACGTCAGCATCTCGCAGCAGATCACCACTTTGTTCATCGGCGACACCCCGGTGCAGCAATTCTGTGTTTCGACGGGTGTCCCGGGCACGCATGACACCCCGCAGGGCACCTTCGCCGTCTACGCCAAGTGGGCGACGGCCAACCTGCACAGCAACGCACCCGGCGACAGCTACTACTACGCGGACGTCAAGTGGGTGGTGCCGTTCAACGGCGCCTACTACTTCCACACCGCCTACTGGCACAACGACTTCGGCACGCCCGTCAGCCACGGCTGTGTCAACCTGCGCGAGGCTGATGCCAAGGTCCTGTACGACTTCGTCAGCATCGGCGACAAAGTCGTCGTCCACGAGTAGGTTCTGGAACGACCTGCGCCAGTGTGCGGGAAAATCTCCCGGGTGGTATCGAAACACCAGCCAAATCGTTGCCGAATTGTGACCATTTTTCGGCCGTGGGGCTTTGGCACAGACGGCTGGCTCCCGTAGATTTGTAAGTAAGTAAACATCTCAAAACCACTACACGATTGGACTCACAATGAAGAAAACCGCGATTGGTGTGGTACTAGCCGCAGCGGCAGCGTTGGCACTGGGTGCCTGCGGCGCACCCCCAACCACCACCCCTTCGACCTCTGCGCCCGACACCGCAACCGCTCCTGCGACGTCTACCGCACCCCAGTATCCCGATTTCATCGGCTGCATGGTCTCCGATTCCGGCGGCTTCAGCGACAAGTCGTTCAACCAGTCCGGCTGGGAGGGCATGGTTCAGGCCCAGACCGATCTGGGCATCCAGGTCAAGCAGGCCGAATCGCAGTCGGACGCCGACTACGCTCCGAACCTGGCGAACATGCAGGCTCAGAACTGCAACCTGACCATCACGGTCGGCTTCCTGCTGGCGGACGCCACCAAGGCGCAGGCCACGGCTAACCCGGACTCCAAGTTCGCCATCGTCGACGATAACTCGATCACGCTGCCGAACGTCAAGCCGTTGATCTTCAAGACGTCCGAGGCCTCGTTCCTGGCCGGCTACGTCGCCGCCGCGTACTCCACCACCGGTATCGTCGCCACCTTCGGCGGCATGAACATCCCGACCGTCTCGATCTTCATGGACGGCTTCGTTGATGGCGTCGCCCAGTACAACACCGATTCCGGCAAGTCCGTCAAGGTGCTCGGCTGGGACAAGGCCACGCAGAACGGCTCGTTCACCGGTGATTTCGAAGACCAGTCGAAGGGCCAGAACCTGGCTCAACAGTTCATCGCCCAGGGCGCTGACGTCATCATGCCAGTGGCCGGCCCTGTCGGTCTTGGTGCTGCCGCTGCCGCGAAGACGGCTGGCAACGTCGCGATCGTCTGGGTTGACGCCGACGGTTACAACACCGCCCCCGACTACCAGGACATCTTCCTGACCTCGGTTGTCAAGGAGATCCAGGCGGCTGTGTTCGACACGATCAACGCCACCGCTTCCGGCCAGTACTCCTCGACACCGTACGTGGGCACGTTGGCCAACGGCGGCGTCGGCATCGCGCCGTTCCACAACTTC
>WRFI01000156.1 GCA_009778875.1 Propionibacteriaceae bacterium
CACAGAGCCCCCATGCAGAATCGAACTGCAGACCTTCTCCTTACCATGGAGACGCTCTACCGACTGAGCTATAGGGGCCAGTCGACCTTCAAGGCTACCAAACCCACCAGCACAGGCCCAAATCACCCTTGACCTGCATCCACCCGTTCAATTTCGGTTGTCGGGATAGCAGCATCCATCAGCACACCGCCAACACTGGTACGTGCTAAGGTCACAGAGGCAGTCGAAAGGAGACGCCGTGCCCACTTACTTGGTTGTGTTCCTTGTCCTTTTGATTGTGGCCGTCTTTGCCATAACCCTGGTAAGCGCATGGCTCGGGGATAACCGTCGAACCCAATTGATGGCATGGGCGCGGGCCAACGGTATGACCTACCAGCAGGAGTCCCGGGATCTCGCGAGACGATGGTCGGACAGCCCTTTCATTGGCGGCCCCAGCGCCCGTGCCCTGGATGTCATCAGTGGCACAACCTCCACCCGACGACAGTTCTACTCGTACACGTACCAGTACATCGTGCCCACCGGAAAGTCGGCAGTGGTGATCAGGGCGTGGGTGACCGTCGTCCGCCTGCCTCGCGAACTGCCATGGTTGACGGTCACGCCGGAAACAATTGGCGGCAAGCTTTCCAAGACCTTTGGTGGCCAGGACATCAACGTCGAGTCCGTCGACTTCAACCGGGACTTTCGCGTGCAGTCGGAACTGCCGGAATTCGCCATAGCCTTTCTGCACCCGCAACTGATCGAGTGGCTGCTGGGTTCGGGCAGGGGACTGGTGCCGTTTCGTGTGATCGGCCAGCACATGCTCTGCTGGCAAGCAGATACTCAGCTCGACACAAGCCAATTGATGGCCGTGGTGGACGGACTCGACGCCTTGGCCTCCCAAATACCAGCCTTCATCTGGGACGACTACGGTCACATCCCTGGCAATGCCGACCCGTTAGGCTGAACGGTCTCGGTGACCGAGAAGTACTCGGCCGGTGACATGTGCATCAGCGACCCGATGATGCTCGACGGGAACGATTCGAGCGCGATGTCGAGCTCTCGCACATTGCTGTTGTAGATACGGCGACTGGCTGCCAGCCGGTTCTCCGTCTCAACGAGTTCGCGCTGCAAGTCGATGAATTGCTCATCGGCCCGCAATTGCGGATACGCCTCTGACCGCGCCAGGACGGTGTCAACAGCGACACCCAAACCCTGCTCGGCCACGCCCCGTTGTCCAATCGGCTGAGCCGCCATGGCCGCCGAACGAGCCGTCGTCAATGCCTCGATGGCGGCGCGCTCGTACTGGGTGTAAGCCTCGACCACCCGCACCAGATTGGGTATCAGATCGTGACGGCGTTGAAGCTCGACGTCGATCAGACGCCAGGACTGCGTCACCAGGTTTTCGGTCGTCACCAAGTTGTTTCGCGCCACGACCACCCAGACGACGAGAATCACTATGACGATGGCTGCGATCGCGATCAGGGCTTCCATGCGTCCCAAACCCAAGAAGGCCACTGCGTTGTCATGAACCAATTATGACAACTCGATCACTGCCGGCGCTAGTTTTCGGCCGTTCGACCAGTCCTCTGAATTCCCGCATCGCGACGGTGTGAGCTAAACTATGGGGGTCTGCCCGGCGCCCGTCGGCGCCATCGGTTCACAAGGAGAAAGCCAGTGCCTGAGTCGAAAGTACGCAAGGAAGCGGCGGAAAAGAAGATCGCCAAGCGTCAGCATGACACTGCTGTCAAGCGCGGAGAGAACGTCAAGAAGTCCGTCCGGCTAGCCGGAACGCGCGACTGGGTGCCGTGGGTCTTCGTGCCGCTCGGCCTGCTGGGTGTCGTCTGGCTGATTGTCTACTACGTCGCCGGTTCGTCCGTTTGGGGCATGAGCGCGCTTGGCCAATGGAACTTTGCCATCGGCATCGGCTGCATCGCCGGCGCCTTCATCGTTTCCACGGCCTGGAAGTAATTGCGCTGACGTGTTCGGCCTGCCGTCAGACCTAGTATCGACCTCCCCTTTGACGTTGCGCGCCCGCGCCCACGACGCGTCCCACTTTCTGCTGTACCCGCAAGCGGTCGCCGTGCCGCGCTGCGGCGACGATGTCGCCTCACTGCTGCGGGGCTGCGCCGAAGCCGGGCTGTCGGTGACGTTCCGCTCGGGCGGCACGAGCCTGTCAGGGCAGGCGGGCACGGCGGACGTCCTGGCTGACACGCGGCGTCACTTCGATGGTATCGAAGTCCTGGACGAGGGACGCCGCGTCCGCGTCCAGCCGGGCGTGACCGTCAACCGCCTGAACGCCCACCTGGCGCCTTACGGCCGCAAGATCGGCCCCGACCCGGCCAGTTCCGCGGCCTGCACCATCGGCGGTGTGGTGGCCAACAACTCGTCCGGCATGGCCTGCGGGACGACGGCCAACGCCTACCGGACGCTGGAATCGCTGCAGGTGGTCTTGGCGTCAGGCACCTTGATTGACACCGGCGCCGCTGACGCCGGCGAGCGCCTGCGGGCGCTGGAACCGGCCTTGTATGCCGGCCTGGCCGGGTTGCGGGATCGCCTGCGAACCAACCCGGCGTCGGTCGCGACGATAACCCAGCAGTTTTCGATGAAGAACACAATGGGCTACGGGCTCAACTCTTTCCTCGATTTCGACACCTCGGTGGACATCCTGACCCACCTGCTGGTGGGCAGCGAGGGCACTCTGGGCTTCATCGCGTCGGCCGTGTTTCGGACGGTTGAGGTTCACCCGCTGACGCAGACAGGCCTGCTGGTGTTCCCCAACTTGCAGGCCGCCAACCAGGCGCTGCCCGACCTTGTCGCCACCGGCGCCGCGACACTGGAGCTGATGGACGCGGCATCGATCGCCGTCGGCCAGAGGCTGCCCAACCCGCCAGCCCAGATCCTGCGTCTGGGTGGCGGGACGCACGCCGCACTGCTGGTGGAGTATTCGTCCGCCGATCAGGCCGAGCTGGACGACTTGGTGCGGGCCGCCCAGCCCGTCTTGGGCCGTCTTGAGCTCACGCAACCCGCCGAACTGACTGCTGATAAGGTGGTTCACGACCAGCTTTGGGCAATTAGGTCGGGTCTCTACACGGCGGTGGCGGCGGCGCGGCGGCCCGGCACGACGGCCCTGCTGGAGGATGTGGTGGTGCCCGTCGCGGCGCTGGCCGACACTTGCCTGGACCTCGGCGGCCTGTTCAACCAGTTCGGTTATGCCGATTCCGTCATCTTCGGCCACGCCAAGGACGGCAACATCCACTTCATGATCACCGATGCTTTCGAGCAGAACCTCGACCGTTACGAGCAGTTCACCGAGTCGATGGTTGACGTGGTGCTGGGGCGCCACGGCTCGCTCAAGGCAGAGCATGGCACCGGGCGCGTCATGGCACCCTTCGTCAAGCGGCAGTACGGCGACGAGTTGTACGACGTGATGCGGGCCGTCAAGGCCCTGTTCGACCCGCAGGGGCTGCTCAACGACGGTGTCGTCATCACCGACGACCCAAAGGCGCACCTCAAGCACATCAAGGCGCCGACCCCGGTCGACCCGATGGTCGACGCCTGCGTCGAGTGCGGCTATTGCGAGCCCGTCTGCCCGTCCCGCGAGCTGACGCTGACGCCGCGCCAGCGCATCGCCGTGCAGCGCGAGATCACCCAGGCAACCCAGCGCGGCGACGACGGACTGGCCGGCGAACTGGCCGAGGCTTTCGTCTACGACGGACGCCACACCTGCGCCGTCGATGGCCTGTGCGGGCTGGCTTGCCCGGTGGGCATCAACACGGGCCTGTACATCAAGCAGCTACGGGCGGACGCGGCGTCGAACCTGGCCCGAGCCGGCTGGGCGCTGGCCGCCGACCACTGGGCCGGTGCCACGGCAGCCGCCAGCGTCGCCTTATCGACGGCCGCCCGGCTGAAGCCCGTCGCCCCGGCGGTGAGGCTGGCCAACCAGGGCGCCCGAGCAGTCGTTGGCGACGACACGATGCCGCTGTGGTCGACAGATCTGCCGGCTGGCGGACGCTCCCGCCGCCGTCCCCAACCAGCCGATGAGCCCGACGCCGTCTACCTGCCGGCTTGCGTAAACACCATGTTCGGGCCAGAAACCCGCGATCAAAAAGGACATCACGTCGCCGGGCGGGACGGCGTCCAGGCGGCTGTCGAGTCCCTGTGCGCCCGGGCCGGGTTGACGCTGCTCGTCCCCGACGGCATCGATTCGCTGTGCTGCGCGACCCCCTGGACGTCCAAAGGCATGACGCGGGGACGCGACGCCATGTCGGCGCGGGTGGTCGCCTCCGTCCGGGCGGCTGCCGGCAACGGGCGCCTGCCCGTCATCTGTGACGCGGCAAGCTGCACCGAGGGCTTCCAGCGCATCCTCGCGGACGAGCCGGATCTGACCGTCATCGACGCGGTGCAATTTGTCGCCGAACGGGTGCTGCCGCAGCTTGGCGAGGTTGCCAAGGTGCCGTCGATCACGCTGCACCAGACGTGCTCGTCCACCCACATCGGGCTTAACCCCCACCTGGTGGCGGTGGCGCAAGCCGTCGCTGACAAGGTCAACGTGCCAGTGGACGGCGGTTGCTGCGCCTTCGCCGGCGACCGCGGCATGCTACACCCGGAGTTGACGGCCTCAGCCACCCGGGCAGAGGCCGCCGAGGTGGCCGAGCTGGCCGCCACCGTCCACGCGTCGTGCAACAGGACGTGCGAGATCGGCCTGAGCCGGGCGACGCACCGCCCCTATCGTCACATCCTTGAGGTCCTGGCCGACCAGGCGGCTCAGTAGCCGCGCGAAACGTCCGCCGGAGCAAATTCCCCTCCTTAGGAGGGGTGGCGGCGGAGCCGACGGGGTGGTCCTCCAAGCGTTTGCAGGAACGTGGCTCAGTAGCCGCGCGAAACGTCCGCCACGCCGGCGCCCTTGAGCGCCGCCATGTACTCGTCCGCCGTCATCGGCTTGGAGAACATCGGGTAGTCGTACTTGATGGCGTTGTCGTGCTCCTCCTGCGAGGTGGCGGCTACGACGTCCGTC
>WRFI01000157.1 GCA_009778875.1 Propionibacteriaceae bacterium
AGACAAGCGAACGCGCCACGAGCGCCTAGAAACTCTTGACGATGATTTGGCGTACACGCCGACGCAGCTTGATCGGGCGGTCACGTCCGTCTCTCAGATCAGGTTGGTGTTGGAGACGTTCCGAGACAAGTTGTTCACCGACATTTTCCCCGGCCGTAGCGCCGTGCCGAAGACGCTGATCTTCGCCAAGGACGACGCCCACGCCGAGCAAATCGTCCAAACGGTGCGCGAGGTCTTCGGTGAGGGCAACGAGTTTTGTGCCAAGATCACTTACACGTCGCGGTTCGCCAAGCAGATGTTGCAGCAATTCCGCACCTCGCCCACTCTGCGGGTCGCGGTGACGGTCGACATGATCGCCACCGGCACGGACGTCAAGCCGCTGGAGTGCGTCTTCTTCATGCGGGACGTGCGCTCGGCGCAGTATTTCGAGCAGATGAAAGGCCGCGGTGCCCGGACGATCCCCGACGCCGACTTCCAGTCCGTCACCCCTGACGCGACAGTAAAAACCCGGTTCGTCATCGTCGACGCCATCGGAGTGACGGAACACGACTTCGTCGAACCGCCGCTCAATCGGCTGGACGAGAAGTCAGTGTCAACGAAAAAGCTGATGGAGAAAGCAGCGTCGTTGACGATCACCGAGGACGAAACAGCCACATTGGCGTCCCGGCTGGCGGCGTTGGAACGGCAGTTGACCGACGCGGAACGCGCCGAGTTGGACCAGGTGGCCAGCCTGCCGATGAAAACCATCGTGCGGGGCATGGTCGACGCAGTCGACCCCGACAATCAGACGGCTGCCCTGACAGCTCGGCCCGACATCGAACCCAACAAAGTGATCCGCGACCTGATCGATCAGGCCATCGAGCCGTTGGCCGCCAACCCGGAACTGCGCGCCCGCATCCTGGAGTTGCGTGCCTCCCACGACCGGGTGATTGACGAGGTCAGCGTCGATCAGTTGTTGGACGCACACGGCGTGGTCAATACCAGCCGGGCCCGGTCCATCGTCGACACGTGGGCCGGGTATCTGCGCGATCACCGCGACGAGATCAGCGCCATCCAGGCGATCCAAGAGTCCCGCACAGCCTCAAGCCGAACACAACATGTCACCTTCGCCCAGATCAAGGAGTTGGCCGACCGCATCAAACGCCCACCCCACAACTGGACACCTGATGTCATCTGGGCCGCCTACGAAGCCATCGACAAGGGGAAGGTGCGGCACAGCAATGCGCACACGCTGACCGATCTAGTTTCGCTGCTGCGTTTCACCCTCGGGTTGGACGACGAACTGGTGCCCTACGCCGACCAAGTCCGCGAACGCTACGCCGCCTGGCTGCTGCAACAAGCTAACACCGGCGTGGCTTTCACCGACCAGCAGCGCTGGTGGCTCGACACAATGGTCGATGTCATAGCCGCATCCGCTGGCATCACCGACGCCGACCTTGACGAAAGCCCCTTCACCGAACGCGGCGGAATCGACGGAATCATTCGTGACTTCGGCGACCAAGCCCAACACGTCCTCGACGAGTTGAACAGGCAGGTCGCATGAGCGAGTTACCAGACGGTTGGGAGTGGCGGTCACTCGGCGAGCTCTTGCTTGGAAACGGTGACCGTGACAAGCTGCAGCAGGGGTGGAGCCCGCGTTGCGAAACCTATCCAGCCGCCGATGATCATTGGGGTGTCCTCAAAACAACAGCGGTCCAAGCTGGGTGGTTTGATGATACTCAAAACAAGCAACTGCCTGGGCACCTTGCGCCGCGCCCCACGCTAGAGGTTTGCGTGGGCGACCTACTCATTACGAGCGCAGGGCCGCGTTCCCGGTGTGGTGTGCCCACTCTGGTGCGATCCACCCGATCCCGGTTGATGCTTTCTGGAAAGTTCTATCGCTTCCGGGTGACGGAAGATGTCGAGTCTGCTTTCCTGGAGGCCTGGTTGTTGTCACCGGACGCTCAGAACGACATTGATGGCATGAAGACAGGCATCAGCGAAAGTGGTCTGAACCTCACCCAGGCGAGATTCCTTGACCTACGTGTGCCGCTTCCGCCGCTGGACGAACAGCGCGGGATCGTCGCCATCCTCGAAGACCACCTCGCTCACCTCGACGTCGCCGGCTCCAGGCTGAGTCGGGCAAGCAGTCAAGTCGACACTCTCGTCACGAACATCTTGCTTGACCTGATACCTGACGCCCGGGACTATCCATCTGATTGGACGATGTCGACTGTTGGCCAAGCCGGCAAAGTGGAGTTGGGACGTCAACGCCATCCAGACTGGCATGTGGGGCCCAACATGCACCCCTATCTCCGAGTCGCCAACGTCTTCGAAGACAGGCTCGACCTATCGGATGTCATGCAAATGCATTGGCCAGAGGGGAGCTTTGAGCGTTTCAGGTTGAAGCCTGGTGATATCTTGCTCAATGAGGGGCAGAGCCCGCAGTTCCTCGGGCGGCCCGCTATCTACCAGGGGGATCCGCCCGATATTGCCTTCACCAACTCGTTGCTGCGGTTCCAAGCAAACGAAAACGTGCTGCCCGAGTTCGCCTTACTGGTGTTCCGTCGCCAGATGCGGGCCGGGCGTTTCAGTAGCGAGTCTCGCATTACCACGAACATCGCCCATCTTTCGGCGGGTCGGCTCAAAGTTGTCGAGTTTCCAATCCCGCCTCTACGTGAGCAGAGAAGGCTTGTGCGACGGGCTGGTGAGTTGCTCTATGGGGCAGAGCGCCTGTCTGATCACTTTACGACCATAAACCAATACCAGACGGCATTGCGCCGATCTCTCCTGGCCACTGCGTTCCGTGGGGACCTGATCAGTGGCTCAATATCAAGGAATAAGTGACACCATGAACCAAACACCAACAGACTACTGGCAACGGCCAGTCGGCGACTACGACGCATCGTTGTGGCCCGATGCTGACTTGCGACTCATCGACTCGCAGCCCGTTTCTTGGGTGACAATCGAAGAGTACCAATCTCCACGGAGATCAGGAAGAAGCGGCTGGTGCCATTCGTATCTCGTTTCACCGGGGGCCATCTCGGAGGTGCTTGCTGCCGCGACTATCCCGCGAGAGAGTGTGGGCTCATCTGGGGTTACTGGGTACAAAGACGACATTGAGTTCTTTGACGGGTTGTCGACGCCATACGGAGATGGCGACGTCTACTTCTTCTCCCAAGTCAGAACGCACGAAGGTAAAGTAAAACCTCACTTTGAGATCACGCCCACATTTCTGTGGTTTTGGGGCGCCTATCCCGTGGAAGGCGGGTGGAGTTACGTCGATGAAGCAGGAAACGAGATCGAACTGATCCGAGTTCGCATCACCGATGATGACTGGCTTGTGGACGTTTCAGCACTTGAACTCCGAACCTTTCTCCATGTCAGTGGGAGACGTCTGGTCATCCAGGTTGACAACATGTATCACCCTACGGACAAGTCTGAGAACCCGTCGATGGATAGCGAGTCACAATCTGATTGGTTCCACCTTAATTGGGTGGTGCGTCCAGGAGTCGGCGGTGGCTTTGGCCCAGATTTCTCGTCACTCTTCGGCGTTTACATCATTGAAGGCGCCAAAACAAGCAGGCTGCCGTCTTATCTGGATGACCACGAAAGAGATTATCCGGCCTTCATTTACGATGTGAATCCGGAGACTGGAGTCGCCGCTAAGTTCACATGTGATCAAAAACAGTTAGCTAACTATTACGGCAAGAATCCTAATGCGCCCCACTATCTCACGCCGATTTGCTTCAGGCGAGAAGTATTGGCTCGTTACACTGCTGAACCAAGCAAATACAACGTTTCACCTACTAGGGTCGAACGCGACGGCTCCTGGGGCATCGAAATCGGCATAAACACGGCTGGACTGGTGACCGCATACCTGGGGGATCTCGGTAGGGACTTACCCGAGTCTGAACGCCCTTACTGGCTTACCTTCAATGTTCTCCCTGCCGGGAAAATCGAGGAAGGTCAGTTTAGGCGGGACTTCCTCAACCAATTCGCGTCGTCTCCCAACCCAGTCCTTGATCTGCGCGAAGCAAGGGCCCGGTGTAACGACGCGATGAAACAGGTATTAGGGAAGCCATTATGGAAACCTTTGCCTGATGAGCAGCAACTTGCTTGGGATCACCTGTTCGGTCCTGTGCAAGATGAACCGGCATCGCTAAATGGTCCATTGCTCACACTGACAATTTGCCTGGTAGATGCGATCGATCCAAAACCGCTCACGGCATTCTTGGGTGGGGCAAACGATGGCGAAGGAAGTCTCTCACTCCTGACGCGGTGCGCTGAAAGACTGGGCGATCTGAACAAGTGCACAGAACCACTCCTGGCTCTTCAGTCCATCCGGTCGAAAGCCGGGATCGCTCACCTCGCGTCCTCAGATGCCTTGCAAGCGCGCAAACGTCTCGGTATCGAGGCGATGACACCGTGGAACGCCTTCGTGCATGTCGTTCACTCCTTGACGTGTTGCCTGAATGAACTGACTACTCTGGCGCAATTGGCGGATTATTCGTCCGGTGAAGGTGAGGTGAACTGATGGCTGATGCACGGCAGTTGGTGTCCAAGTTGATGGCGTACCGTGACGTGTTGCGGGATGACGGGGTTGGCGTCATCGAGTATACCGAGCAGTTGACGTATCTGCTGTTCTTGAAGATGGCGCACGAACGGGCGAACCGCCCACTGCGGCCCGAGCGAATCGTGCCCGAGGCGTACGACTGGACACGTCTGGTGGATGCGACCGGTGAGGAACTTGAGCGCCTGTACTCGTGGATGCTGGAGAACCTGGGCAAGCAGCCCGGTGTGGTGGGTGTGATCTTCCGCAAGGCGCAAAACCGCATCCAAGACCCGGCGAAGCTGCGGCGTCTCGTCTCGGACTTGATCGACAAGGAGCACTGGTCGAGTTCGGGCACCGACCTGACGGGCGACGCCTACGAGGAGATTTTGGCCTCGGGAGCGACG
>WRFI01000158.1 GCA_009778875.1 Propionibacteriaceae bacterium
ACCCCCGTCGTGCCCGTCACCACCACCGGCCATCCCGTCGACAACTACGAAACACCAGCCTGGATGCGCAACCAGATACAACTACAAGACCCCTGGGACGTGTTCCCCTGGTCATCAACACCATCCCGGCATTTGGACCTAGACCACACACTGGCCTACCAGCCAGGACAACCCGGCCAAACCCGCCCCGACAACCTCGCCCCACTATCCAGACACGCCCACCGCCTGAAAACCCACTGCAACTGGCACCTCGACCAACCCCAAAACGGGACATACCTATGGAAAACACCCGCCGGACAAACCGCCAAAGTCGACCACACCGGCACCCACCCCACAAAACCCGACCCATAAAAGGCATCCCGCCATGGTATGGTTTTGACATGGTTGAGCCGCTTACGATCATGGCGAGCCTTCGTGAGATCGCGCTTGACCGGCATTGGTTCGTCACCGCGCGACCAGGGATCATGACTGATGACGTCGTTGATGTCTGAGCCTTCAGCGCATGACGGCCAAGAGCGCTTGGCCAGGTTGAACCGCCGCCTTGATGAGGTTGAGGCAGAGAATCGGCGCCTGCGGAATCTGCTCAGGATCACTGGAGGTGTGGAGCCACCGCCAGAGCAGTCAGTCCTGGTTCCGAATGATCCGGGCGTTGTCACCAATGGATCGCCACCGCAAGTGAAGGTCGCGTTCTACTCCCGTCAGTTCGCTGCCCGACAAGACGTGTACGCGTATTACTGGGAGAACCTGAGGAAGGGGACGAGGAACTGGTCGCCGAAAGCCCGCGACCAGTACAGCAAGCGTCCCATTTGGGAACGCGGCCCGTTACCGCTGACGGCCGATGTGATCGCCAAGCACCTGAATCCAAACTTCGACCTGTTCATGGGTTTGTACCCGCTACTACCGGATGACACCTGTTGGTGGTTGGCCGCTGACTTCGACGGGCCACAGGCGATGCTGGACGCCCATGCTTATGTGAAGGCGGCCGCATCGTTGGGCGTGCCCTGTGGTCTGGAGATTTCTCAGTCCGGCAAGGGAGCACATGTTTGGACGTTCTTCACCGCCCCGGTCCGGGCGGCGGACGCAAGGGCATTGGGCACGGCGTGCATCCATCGGGCTATGGCGCTGCGCGGTGCGATGCCGCTGAGCAGCTACGACCGCCTGTTCCCGAGCCAAGACACCGTACCGACCACGTCAGTGCAGCTGGGGAACTTAATCGCGGCACCGCTGAATGGCCAGCGAAAACGTGATCGCGGTACCACCGTGTTCGTCGACCTGGCCACCTGGGAGCCGTATCAGGACCAGTGGGAGTACCTCTCCAGTCGACTCGCTCGGATGACACCGCGCCAGGTGACGACGGCAGCAGGCAAGGACAAAATTGCTGTCGGCCCGGACGTCAGGCACTTGAACAAGTCACCCGCAACTGTCATCCATGCTTCGCCACCGCCGCACGTCCAAGCCACGTTGGGCACCGGGTTGACGATACGCGACGAGGATCTGACACCGGAGCTTTCGGCAGTGCTGAGGCACGCCGCGACAATCCACAATCCAGCGTTCTACGAGGCACAACGCGCACGCCGATCGACATACAGTATTCCGCGCTTCATCCAAGGTTTCGACATCGCGGTCAACGGCGACCTGATCCTTCCGCGCGGACTGCGCGCCCAAGCGACTGACCTGGTCTCCCAGGCGGGCAGCGAGTTGGTGTACGACGATGAACGTACTCAAGGCAACGAACTCGACGTGTCGTTCCTGGGTGAACTGGACGAGAGACAATCCGTCGCTGTCAACGCAATGCTTGCCCACGAGGACGGAATCCTCCACGCGCCGACCGGCTCCGGAAAGACAGTTATGGCCTGCGCGATCATCGCCGAACGCGGCGTCAGCACCCTCGTGCTATTGCACTTGAAGACCCTCACGTCCCAATGGCGAGACCAGATTCAGTCACTGCTGGGTATTAAGGCTGGCCAACTCGGCGGTGGACGGACGAAGACGCGCGGACAGGTCGACATAATGATGCTGCAGACACTGTCCAGGAAGACACCCGAGGAAATCCGGGAACTGACCTGCGGTTACGGGCAAGTCATCGTCGACGAATGCCAGCACGTCGCTGCCGGATCATACGAGAGCGTCATCTCACAAATCAACGCCTCTTGGTGGTTGGGCCTGACCGCGACTCCCGAACGCCGTGATGGAACCGAGCAGATCATCCGCTGGCAAGTGGGCCCGATCCGCCACGTTGTTCACGACACCCTGCCCAGCGAGGCAAGTCTAGTCACACCGTACGACGGGCCGCAGCGCACTCTTGAGGTGCATGAGACCAATTACCAACCCCCTGTCGACTTCGACTTGTTCGCCCCCGGCGCGATCACCCGGCTGACTGGCATGGTTGCTGACGACGCTGAACGCAACCGCCAAATTGCCGACGACATCCGGGCCGCGCTCGCGCGGGGACGTAAGTGTCTTGTCTTGTCTCGTCGTCGTGAACACCTGACGACGCTCGCTGGGCTTCTGCCAGAAGCCAATGCGATGATCATGCGCGGTGGTACCGGCACGAAGGTGTTGGCAGCGATACGTGCGAAACTAGCCGACGCTGGGCCGTCTGATCCGCTGTTGGTGATGACCACTGTCCCGTACGGCGGCGAGGGCTTCGATGCAGCTGCTATCGATACGGAGTTCCTGGTCGGTCCGATCTCGTATCCCGGTCTTCTGATCCAGGCGGTCGGGCGAGCACTGCGTCGACACGAGGGCAAGACCGAGGTCATCGTCCACGACTACGTCGACACAAACGTGCCCGTCCTCAACGCCCAGTTCGGCCGACGCCGAGCCGCATACTCCCAAATGGGGTTCATCGCCGAGTTGACCGGCTGGCATGAAGCCCTGCCGGCTCAACACCGCGACTAAAGTTGGGGCGGTGAAATTCGATCCGTCCCGCCCGTATCCGCCCGCCCCATTCAGCGATCAGCCCGAGGTGCCCGGGTTCACTCTCACCAGCGCCGACTTTGAGGACGGCCAGGGCTTGCCCGCTGGGCAAACCGCCACCGGTGGCAATGTGTCGCCGAGGTTGGCCTGGTCAGGTTTTCCCAAGGAAACAAAGTCTTTCCTTGTGACCGTCACAGATCCAGACGCCCCGCGTGGCACCACCTGGCATTGGGTGCTATCCGATGTGCCGGCGACGTTCGACGCGTTGCCAAACGGAGTCCGGCGCAATGTGATACAGGTTGTGGCCAGCGCAATCCTTACCCACAAACGGCCCATGGCCGGCGTGCCTGGCAGCCTCGAGCGACGAAACTCGCTGCGTGCCACCGGCTTCATGGGGGCGCTGCCCCCCAAGGGGGATCACGCGCACCGGTACGTCTTCGCCGTTCACGCCCTTGACGTGGAGCACCTCGACGTTGACCCGAAGGCCAAACCAGACCAGGTCCTGGATGCCGCCGCACCGCACACGCTCGCCCGCGCCACACTCACTGGTACGTTTGGGCGCTGAGTTCGGCTCAGATTAGTACCGCAGCGACTGACGGGGTGGTCGGTCACCTTCCCGCATACCCTTAAAAAGACCACCCCGGCGGCTCCGCCGCCACCCCTCCTAAGGAGGGGAATTAGCGGTGGTCCACTTGACATATGAACATGTCATGTACTATGTTCATATGGTCTAGTGAGGAGTTGAGTCTTATGGCTAAGGGCTTCAGTGAACGCGAGCGAATCATGGTCCGCCAAGGTCTGATCCATGCCTGTCAGGAGTGTTGGAGCCGGTACGGCTACCAAAAGACGGGTATCCGTGAGTTGACCGAGATGGCGAACATCTCGACCGGCGCGTTCTACCAATTCTTCGAATCTAAAGAGATGTTGTTTGTGGCGACAGCGGACGAGTATCAAAAAACCCTGATCGCCTTGTTCCACGAGACCATGCGTCGGCAGCCGGACAAGTCGGGCGTGGCTGCGAGCATCAAGGCTTTGGTGTCGGCGATGTCTGGCATGCCTTGGTTGACGTCGATGTGGGAGGAGTGGCCGGTGATCGCGCGGAAGCTGCCGCCGGGCTATGTCGAGGCGGACTTTCAGGGCGACATCGTGCGGATCGGCGAGATCGTCGCGCAGTATGGCCTATCGCCGACCAGGAGCATCGAGTCGGTGACGGCGATCATTGACATTTTGATGGCTTCGGTGGTGCGGCAGGGGTTCATGCCAGCCGGTCAGCGAGACTCGGTGGATTTCATCATCGACGCCGTCATCGGCAACCTGTTCGACTAGAAAGTGGGCTCCTCATGGTCAAGATCGTTGAATTCCGCCACGTATCGAAGACGTATCAGATGGGCGAAGTGTCAATCCACGCGGTGGATGACGTCAGTTTCACCATTGATGAGGGCGAGTTGGTCATCATTGTGGGAGCTTCCGGGGCCGGCAAGACCACGATCCTCAACATGCTGGGCGGTATGGACACCGTCACCGGCGGGCAGATTGTGGTGGCGGGTGATGATATCGCGTCCTATGGTGAGAAAACCCTGACTAACTACCGCCGGTGGAAGGTCGGCTTCGTCTTTCAGTTCTACAACCTCATCACCAACTTGAACGCACTGGAGAATGTCGAGTTCGCGGCTGAGACGTGCAAAGATCATCTCGACGCGAAACAAATCTTGGACGTGGTCGGGCTGTCGGAGCGGCTGCGCAATTTCCCGGCTCAATTGTCTGGCGGTGAACAGCAGCGGGTGGCCATCGCCCGCGCGGTCGCGAAAAACCCCCAGTTGCTGTTGTGTGATGAGCCGACTGGCGCCTTGGATTACACGACCAGCAAGGCGGTGTTGCGCCTGCTCACGCAAGTCAACGAGTCGTACGGGAAAACGGTGATCATCATCACGCACAACGCCGCCCTGACGGCA
>WRFI01000159.1 GCA_009778875.1 Propionibacteriaceae bacterium
GGCTATGTTGCCAGTGTCCAGTTGGGTTTGGGGGATGTGTGGTTGTCGTATCCGGGCTTGTCGGATTGGAGTTGGAACGGGGCGAGTTTTTGGCAGATCAAGGATTTGCGTGACGATTTGGCGGCCCGGCTGCAGAAGGCGAAGGATTTGGCGGCTTCAACGCCGGGGTTTGGTGTGACGGTCACCGCAGCTGGCTACAGCATCGACTTGCATGGCCAAAACTACATTGTGTCTTTTGATGACCAGCTGGGTGCTTCGAACGCGCAGACGGCGGCGACGATCATCAAGAACCTGGCCGGGGGGTATCCGGGGGTGTCGGGGGGTGTTCCGCAGCAGTTGTTGTCGCTGTTGGACCAGGGTGCCCATGACCCGGATTTCGCGGCCACGCTCGCGCAGTTGGTGCCGCCTGACACGTTGGCGGATTTGTTGCGCCAGTGCGACATCCAGTGGACGAACCTGAAAACCTCTAACGGGGATGCCGCAAAGTTTGAGGGCCAGTATTCGCAGTTGGTGACGGGTTTGGGGCAAACCATGTCACTGGGCTACACGTCTTTGCCGGCCGACTCAGATGCCAGGGCGCAGATGCTGTCCCAGTGGGGGGACATCTATGCGACTTATGCGAAGGGTGATCCGAGCCTGGCGCCGCAGTTCCTCTCGATGATCATCGCCCGGGGGCAGTGGCCTGACGAGTTCCTCACCGGTATCACAGACGCCATCAAACAAGGCGAGGGGCCCCTGGGTGCCGGGTATTGGGAGACATCTGACGCATCAACCAATCTGCCCAACCCGAGGCCGCTGTATGATCCGGGCCTGACCGGCACGGATGGTGGCCCGGTGGCTGTGGGGGATCCGATGTTCGGGGTCTGGTCGGCCGCGGTCCATAATCCCGAGTGGTTTGTGAACATGTATCAGTCGGGCGGGTTTACAGACATTCAGTATGACTCCCAAGACGGGTCCAGCCATGACCTGTCGGGCCAGGTTGACGCGGTGTTGCAGGATTTGTTGACAAAGCGTGGCGTCGATGTGACGAGTTACTTGGCGTTGTTGCAGGCCGCGTCGGTGGCCGATTCTTGGACGTTCTTCCATGGCGGCATCGTGGCGTCGGTGCCCCAAGTTTTGGATATCACGGGCGAGTTGCAACGTAACCAGCGGCTCTATGACGAGTTGCCTTGGTGGACCAAGCATGGCCATCAGGTGCTTGAGGCCATTGAGGCGGTCGCGGCGATTGCCGCTTGCGCTACCGGGGTTGGCACGCCTTTGGGTGTGGTCTTGTTGGGCACGGTGGTTACCGCCGGGGTTGTCGACATTTCCTGGTACGGTGCCGACGGCGATATCCGCGATGCCATCATCAACACTGTGTTCCTGGTGTTTGTCATGGTTGACGGGGTCGCCCGGTTGATCCCGCTGTCGATGTCTGAGGCCCAAGTCTTGAAGGCCGGTGGCCAAGTCGCCCTGCGTGATGGGGTGGTGCAGATCATTGACGGGAAGGCTGTCATGATGACCCGGGCCGAGGCGCTCGACCGGCCCTGGTCAGACGGCATCCCAACCAGTGAAGTCAACCCCCAAATGATCACCGACCTACGCGCAAAATGGGACATCCCTTCCAGAGACACGGTGGCGGTCGGGAAAACCGACATTCCCGGCCTGGAAGGCTACCGCTTCGAGGGCGGTTCCATCCAGGTTCGCCGTGACGCTGGACTACCCCCACTGACCGAATCAGGCGATAGCGCCATCTCCGCGCCCCGACATCTTCCTGCATCCGGTCTTGATAATGGGGA
Organism: Propionibacteriaceae bacterium; assembly: GCA_009778875.1. Classification (GTDB taxonomy): domain Bacteria; phylum Actinomycetota; class Actinomycetes; order Propionibacteriales; family Propionibacteriaceae; genus WRGV01. The sequence goes on from WRFI01000159.1 coordinate 1,779, forward strand.
AGGTGATGTTCTCGCTAAGATTGATGACGCCATCGCAGCCACGGGCCAGACACCGCAAGATGTGAAGGGCACCGTCAACATCATCCAATCCAAGTCCAGCGGAGTCTGCGGGTTCTGTCGCGCCGGTCTGCCCGAGAACTCGACAGCTCAATCTGATGGTGTGATTAAACAGTTTAGTGACAAGTACCCCGGAGTCGAGATCAACATCTATACACTCAACCAAGACGGCACCACCAAGTTAGCCGCGTCCGTCATAGACGGGCATTACAGATAGGACGAACAGCATGAACACCTGGAAATCGATGCCATTTCGACACCGCACCGCCTACTTCATCGCCCTGGGCAAGATTCTGTTCGATCGCAGGCTCTCCACCAGCAGCTTTGTCGAGGCCGCAAATGAAGCGTTTGAGCTTGCCTGGGATGGGTGGCTGGTACACGACGTGGGCGATGTTCTTAGGTTTGAGTCACTGTGTGCTGATGAAGAGCGGCCCGTGAACCTGTTCGTGCCTTTATGTACAGCCAGTGATGCTGCTGAGCAAGCGGCCTGGCGCTGCTTGATGAACATGGTGCTCTACGCTGGCTACTTCTACTCTGAAGTGCGGGGCATATGGGTTGTACCTGTAACCATCGAGAATATCCCAGCCGTTGACCTGTGTGGCCAGTTTGATGCCGATTTTGACTCGGCTGTCGAGGGTGGCGACCGCCTACGTGTTCAAGTGTTGGACTTCCTCGCCACGACAAGCGGCGACACGTTAAACCAGCGAGCGATCCTGGACTTTGTCGCCGACCTTGATCGCAACGTCTAGTATGAAGCGTTCGACCGGCCCTGGTCAGACGGCATCCCAAATGATTATTCAATCCGACGGAAAGACATTTCCGGCGAAGGTGCTCAGCAATTGACAGGAGATTCCCATGCAGGTTTTCGAAGATGTGTTCTCGGATGCACAGACCGAAATGATCGGAGTTGCCATGGAGTACGCCGATAACTCCGTCGAAGCAATCTACATTTTTGTAGCCATTGTGAACACCGTTGTCTTTGCGCAGGCCCTGTTCGTGAAAGGGGGGAATCTTTACGAGCAGCATGTTCTCCCAGGAGTCGATACGTCTGGGAAGCGACAACAAGATTCCATGGATTATGTCGCGTCGCAGGCGGAGCGCATCATCCAGGCAGGCGAAACCTATCACAGGACCGTACCCTCCGAATATCGCCTTCGCTACGATGCGAAGGCCAACTCTTTGGCTGCGAAATACCAAACCGGTGAGGTATATGACATGACCAAGACATTCCCACTCGACGGCTTTGAGGATTGGGAAAAGGAGATCGCGGCCGGGCTGAACGCATGATCGATAACGATCAGCTTCTCAATCGATCGATGGAGCGTCGTATTTGCCCGTCCCGCTGACGTTGATGGTGACTTCGCGGTTACATTCTGAATAACCTGGCGTCTCGGCCAGATTGTGCTTGCGCACGCCGGGTTTCTCAGAATCTTACGTCATCCGCGGGCACGAACCCGGTCATGGAACCACTCCGCCCAAACTTGAATCAACGCCTCAGGAGCATAAGTAACGTGCCAGACTTTTCTTCTACGCCGATCGCCGGCGTCTTGGGTAATGTTGGCCCGGTCGTGGCCGCCGATCCGGACAATTGGGAGTTTATTTATGGCGCCGGCGGGCTGGCGCGCACCGCCACCAACATCGCCACAATCATCAGCCCGCCGCCGGCCAGCAGGCGCCCAGTGACCAATTCGCCGCCAAAAAGGACGGCGAAAACCGCCGCCCACAGCGGCTCCGTCACCATCAGGACGGCCGCCTTGGACGCCTCGACTCGTGCCTGGGCCCACACCTGGGCGAACTCCGTGCCGGCGCCGACGATGGTGGCAAAGTAGATCATCCAAGCCCAGTCGGGACCCGTGTTCGGCAGCGTCAAGCCGTCCCTCAACCCGCCCGCCGTAAAGATCAACGACGCCACGCCCAACTGCACGATCGTCAAGCTGATGACGTTGTCGGGCTGCGAATAACGCCCGACCAGCGTGATGTGCAAGCCCCAGAAGATAGCGCTGATGAGCGTCAACCATTCCCCGAGGCCGAACGGAGCTCCGCTGCCCAATTGCATCGACAGGACGGCCAACCCGACCGTTGCCAGCCCAACCGCCACCCACACCAGCCCGCGGACGCGCACCTTGAACAGCAGCGCCCCAAGCAGCGGAGTGAAGACGACATAGAGACCGGTGACAAACCCCGACACGCTGGCCGACACATAAACCAGGCCGAAGGTTTGCGTAATCTGGGCGACCGCGAAGGCCACCCCGATAAGGGCACCGTGCAACAACGTCTTCCGAGACATGCGCAAAGCCTTGGGCGCAATGGCGATCAGCAGCACCGTGGCGATACCGAAGCGCACCGTCAGGAAGTCCATGACGGGCATGCGCTCCAGCAGCGACTTGGTCGAAAAGAACGTCAGACCCCAGGCGATAGCGACCGCCAACAACAGCCATTCACCAGCTGCTGCACCTCGTCTGGCGTCGGTTGTGGTCACCTGTTAAGTCTTCCACAACCGAGGTTGCCATGGCATTATGGTCCAAGTTTTGCCGGCGGGCCCCTGGGGGGAGTTGTTCCGTCGCGCCGTGTTGACAGTCAGGCCGGCCGACGCGGCGGGCTCCAGCCGGCCCGAGCGCACAGGCACCGTACTCGACGCGTGGTCAAGTGGCCACCCGGCTTGGGCAGGCGTCTGCGCCGTCGCCAGCTCGAACCGGCGTTCCACCCGCCATGTCAACCGGCGTTCCCTCGGGGGGAAGTTGTTCCACGAGCGGGGCCTTGGGGGTATACCCGCTGCGGTCCGAAGGAGCGCCGGGTTAGGCGGAGCCCCCAGAGTGGAGGGAGACGATAAAATGCCGCAGGCATCGTCTCCCGGAACGCGCCCCGCGACGGAACAACTCCCCCCGAGGGAACGCCCCCCGCGTCAACCACCCCGTCGGCTCCGCCGCCACACCGAGGAGCAGTGAGCGCAGACGAGCTTGCTCGTATGCCGAACGCGACGAAGGTGTAACAGGGAGCGAAGCGACCGAGTACCCCTCCCCAGAGGGGA
>WRFI01000160.1 GCA_009778875.1 Propionibacteriaceae bacterium
AGACCACCCCGTCAGTCGCTTCGCGACTGCCATCCCTCCCCAGAGCGGAATAACTCCGCCAACGTGGCATGCTGGAAGGGTGAGTACAGCTTGGCAGGGGTTTTTCGTCATCCTCGGCGTGGGACTCGTCACGTTGGTCATCGCGGCGCTGGCCGACCGCCGCACCCGCCGCCGCGGCGAGGGGCTGACGGATGCGGGGTCGGGCAAGGACGCTGACGTCACCGCGCCCACCTATTCGACGATGACAGAGCTGCTGCGCCGCAGCCCAACGGCTGGCGGCGCGTCGTCCCCCGAATTGTTGCGGGGCGCCACGTCCGTGGCGCTCAAGCTCGCCAGCCAAGCCCTGGCAAATGACGACCGCCGCTGCCTGGCCAGCGACCCGCGCGTCCTCGTCTGTGACGACGCGGTGACGACGGTGCGCGAGCTGATTCCCGTCTGGGGACGGCTGACACCCGGCCAGGCGTTGACCGTCGCCGCGCCCGACTTCGACCCGTCCGTCCTCGAAACCGCCGTCGCCAACAGCCGCGCCGGCACCCGTCTGGTGCAGTTGCTGACCGGCGAGGCGGACGCCCGGGCGGCGCTGGCCGCTCTGACGGGTGCCACGCCCGTCACCCACGCCGATTTGCAGGCCGACGCCACCAACCCGACGGATCTCGGACACGCCAAGTTGATCTCGGCGGGCCCCGACGTCACACTGATCATCTGAGGGGTGCCCGAATCGCCAACCATCGGGTAAACTAGCAAGGCCTGCGTCCCCATCGTCCAGTGGCCTAGGACCCAGCCCTTTCAAGGCTGTAACGGCGGTTCGAATCCGCTTGGGGATACCAAGTGCCGGGGCCATCCCCCTCCTTAATTAAGTCGCGAAGCGACTGCCGGGGGGTCGGTCATCTTCCTGCATACGCTTAGAAAACCACCCCGGCGGCTCCGCCGCCACACCGAGGAGCAGTGAGCGCAGACGAGCTTGCTCGTATGCCGAACGCGACGAAGGTGTAACAGGGAGCGAAGCGACCGAGTACCCCTCCCAAGAGGGGAATTATTGGTGGTTCACTCTCAGTGGCGGTAAACGCTCGACCTGTGACCCACCGTCACCACCACTACCACCAACACATCATCGTGCACGGTGTAGATGATGCGATAGTCCCCGACCCTGACACGCAGTCCGTCCCGGCCCTGTAGCGCCTTGGCTCCCGGCGGTCTGGGATCCTGCGCCAGCAATGAAATCACTGCTTGGATACGCTGCTGAAACGGCTTGTCAACCTTTCGCAACGCTCGCACTGCGGCCGGGCGCAACTCGATGCGATAGGTCACACCCACCCCAGATCAATTTTCGCTTGCTCCCACGGCAGGTTTTCGCCCTCCTCGGCCATTGCGGCATCGAATGCCGCCACATCATCGAGCTCATCGAGCGCCTCCTGCAGCCGCTCGAATTCGGCGGCGCTGATCAGAACAGCAGCGGGCTCACCTCGCCGCTCAATCAAGATGGGCCGTCGGGCAGACGCCTCTAACAGATCCGCAAAGCTGGCCCTCGCCTCGGTGACACTAACCGTTTCCATTCCTCAATTGTACAGTTTGGGTTTCCAAATGTACAGAGCAACCAGCCGCAGGGCACCTGGTTGAGAAGAGGCTAACTGCCGTTTTGTGTCGCCAACGACACAATTATCTAGATAGTTATGTACTTCAGATACACAAAACGGCAGTTAACTGTGTAAGCTGGGTGTCATGGAACTGGAGCGCAAAGTCGAGTCCGTCCTTCGCCAATGGGCGAACCGGCCGGGACGTCAACCGGCGCTGTTGCTTGGCGCGCGGCAGGTGGGCAAGACCTTCACAGCCCAGCGTTTCGGGCAGGCCAACTTCGCCTCCACAGTCACCGTCAATTTTCAGACGGACTTAGCCCGTCTGCGCCCAGTGTTTGAACGCAACCTCGACCCGCGCGCCATCGTTGAAGACATCAGCTACCTGACCGGAGCCCAAATCGTCCCCAACAAGACGCTGCTGATCTTCGACGAAATCCAGCTCTGCCAGGCGGCATTGACATCGCTGAAATACTTCGCCGAGCAAGCACCCGAATATGCCATCATCGCCACCGGCAGCCTGGTCGGGGTGTCGGTGCATCGAGAGAGTCCGTACACCTTCCCGGTTGGCAAGGTGGACATAGTACACATGTTCCCACTGGACTTTGAAGAGTTCTTGTGGGCGATTGGCAAGCGCCAACAAGCCGACGGTATCCGGGCCTGCGTGGCAGACCGTCGGCCGTTCGTCGCCCATGACGACGCCATGGCCTGGATGAGGCAATACATGATGACGGGCGGCCTGCCCCGCGTCGTCCAGGCTTTCGTCCAAGCAGCCGACTGGGAGGAGGTGCGTCGCCTTCAGCGTGACCTTGCCACCATTTATCTGGCCGACATGGCCTTGTATGCCGACGCCCAGGACGCCATCCGCACCCGCCTGATCTGGCAGTCCGTCCCCAATCAACTGGCGCGAGAATCTAGCCGAAAGTTCACGCTTGCAGATGTGCGATCCGGTGCCCGTTTCAATCAGTACGAGACAAGCTTCGCCTGGCTTGAATCTGCCGGACTGTTGCACCGGCATTACCAAACCGAGGAGCCCGTCGCACCATTGCGCCCTCGCGGTGGGGGGACGTTCTTCAAGGCCTTCCTGTTTGACGTGGGCGTACTGTCGGCACAACTCGGGGTTGATCCGGTGACGTTTTGTAACAGCACCGGATACCAGCAAATATCGGCCGCGTTCCGCGGTGGGATTGCCGAAAACCTCGTGAAACAGGCACTGGTCGCTGCCGGGATCGATAGTCAATATTGGTCCAGCGGCAACACCGCCGAAGTCGATTTCCTACTGGTTGACCGCATCATGAAAGTCGTACCAATGGAGGTCAAATCCTCAGACAACACCCGTTCACGAAGCCTGACCAGCTACAGGGACCGCTTCAACCCGTTGCGGGCTATCCGGTTGAGCGCCAAGAACATCGGTGACGATGGGAGCCTCATCACGCTGCCGCTTTACGCCGTGTTCACCTTGGCTGACGTGCTGGCGGAGGGTTAGCGGCCCAGAAGACCACCCCGGCGGCTCCGCCGGTTGACATGGCGGGCGGAACGCCGGTTCGAGCTCGCGACGGCGCAGACGCCCCGTCAGTTCAGCCGCCATCCCTTTGCAGAGGGGAATCTAAGCGGCCAGACGCCGGATCCAGGTTTGGGGCAGTTTCATGATGCGGTCGCCGACCGGACGGCCGATGTAGATGCCCAGGGACGCACCGGCCGCCAGCGCCAACGCCACGCCGGCCGCCACCAGCAGCGCCGACCCACCCTGGCTCGGATCGGCCGGCACGACGTTCGTGCCCACCATCTGCAGCAGGCCGTTGTACAGCCGCATGCCCGGCACCAGGCCGATGAGCGCGCCGTTGACGATCGCGAAGCCCGGCTTCGACGTCCGTCTGACAAGCATCGTCACCACAACGGCGGCCAGCAGCGCGCCAATGAAACTGGGGGTGACGGTGCCACCAATCGCCGCCTGCGAGGCTGTGTAACCGAACCAGGCCAGGGCCGAGCCGCCGGCGGTCAGGATGATCGTCTGCCAGTCAGCAAACGCTCCCACCATGAAACACACACCCGCCAGGATCACGGCGGTGTAGCGCAGCGGCATCGGGTTGGTGGGGATGTTCGACGACAGGAAAATGAAGAACCCGAACCGCGCCGCCACCGTCAGCCCGGACACCAGGCCCGCCACGATGCCCGCGGTCAGCATGATCACCTGCAGCAGGCGGGCCGTCGCCGTCAAATAGAAACCGTCAATGGCGTCCTGCCCGGCCGAGACGAACTTCATGCCGGCCACCAGCTGGACGACGCCGCCGACGGCTATCAGCGTGGGCGCCAGTCCGTGGAACAGGGACGTCCACTCCCAGGTGCCGGCCCACGACGTCGCGGCCGTGACGACGACGATCAGCCAGCCGCCGGCCAGTTGCTGGAAGAACACCGGCATGGATCGCCGCGCCAGGAAGTTGAGCAGCCGGTTGAGGGCGATGCCCATGACAAGGGCCAGCGCCAGCACGACTGGGTTGGTGGTGTGAAGCAGTTGGACGGCCATGCCGATGCTGGCGTTGCCGAGCGTGGCAACCCAGGACGGGTACGGCGGGCGGGCGGCGCGGATCTGGTCGAACCGCTGCATGGCGCGGGACAACGACTCGCCCTTGACAACGTCAGACACCAGACGGTTCAGTGCCGCCGTCTTCGCCAGATCCTGGTGCGCCGGCTCGACCATGCGCATGGACGTGACGGGTTGACCGCTCAGCCGTCCCGTCGTGGACGGGGTGACGCCATCCACCGGCTGCGCCGGCTCCAGATACGAGCCGACGATCGATGTCGAGGTGATGTCCACCTGGACGCGCCGCAGCCCGTAGGCCTGGCACACCCGCCGGATGACGACGACGGTGTCATTGGCCGATTGCCCCGACGATTGCAGCAGATCGCCGATGCGCATCGCCAACTCCAGCGCGGCACCGCCCGCCGTCGCTGGTAGCTCGCCCCGACGTCCCAGTTCGCTCAGCGAGTCGCCGTCAATTTCGGACGGCGGGTCGACTGGCGCAGCTTGGGGTGCCGCGGGCACACCGTTTTCGCTCACACCTTCTCCTGAAATCTCTCCACTGGCCACTCTACCTAAGAGACCGCCTAACCCTGCGGCCTGCCCCAGCATCGCCAAGACCGTGCCGGATGTGCGAAAATAGATGGTATGCCTCTACAGCAAGAAATGAGGATGTAATGGCAGCCATGAAACCGCGCACCGGCGAGGGCCCCATGGAAGTGGTCAAAGAAGGCCGCGGGCTCGTGTTGCGC
>WRFI01000161.1 GCA_009778875.1 Propionibacteriaceae bacterium
AGCATCCGCATACCGCCCAGAAACCACAGCCCTACGAGATAACCCAGGTGGCGCAGTGACCGAAGTGACTGAAGAAATGTTGGACGAGCAGGTCGAGGAGTTCGAGGCTGCCGAGGTCGAGGCCTTCATTGACGAGGCTGATCGCGAAATCGCCTATCGCGCCGACGGCACGAATGCGGCCCCCAAGGTCGCTCCGACGCGTCCGGCCGTGATCTCCGCCGGTGGCGGCACCGGCCGCCGCAAGGAAGCCATCGCCCGCGTCCGTCTGGTGCCCGGCACCGGCAAGTGCACGATCAACGGTCGCTCGCTTGAGGACTACTTCCCCAACAAGCTGCACCAGCAGACCGTCAACGAGCCGCTGGTGACCGCCGACGTGGTGGGGTCCTACGACGTCATCGCCCGCATCACCGGCGGCGGCGTGACCGGCCAGGCCGGCGCGCTTCGTCTGGGCATCGCCCGGGCACTCAACGAGATCGACACCGAAGCCTCACGCCCGGCGCTCAAGAAGGCGGGGCTGTTGACACGCGATGCCCGCGCCAAAGAGCGCAAGAAGGCCGGCTTGAAGAAGGCCCGCAAGGCGCCGCAGTACTCAAAGCGCTAAAACCGCGGCGATCTCGTCCCACAGGCGTTCCAGCGTCTGGGTGGCGACGGCCCGGGAAGCGACGAGGTTGCGGTTGGCTTCCTCAACCGATCGGCGGGCTTCCAGATAGCATTTGAGCTTTGGTTCCGTGCCACTGGGGCGCACGACCACCCGCACCGTCTTGCCGGACAGCATCACCGCGTCCGTGGGCGGCAGTTTGCCGCCAGCCGCCAGGTCGGTGACCTGGACGGTTTCATCGACCAAATGCGCCGGCGGGGCGTCCCGCAATCGCTTCATCATGTCCTCGATCTGACGCAGTTTGGCCACCCGCACGGAGTGTTGCGCCGTGGCATGCACGCCGAACGCCCTGTCGATCTCGGCCAGACGGTCGCCGACGGTCAACCCCTCTGCCTTGAGTTCGGCCGTCAGCCGCAGCAGCAAGACGGCGGCCGAGATGCCGTCCTTGTCGCGCACAGCCAGGGGGTCGCAGCAGTAGCCGATGGCCTCTTCGTAGCCGAATGCCAGGTGCGGCACACGTCCGATCCACTTGAAACCGGTCAAGGTGGTGGTGAAGCGGCGGTGGGCCGAATGCGCCATCGTGCCCAGCAGGGTCGAAGACACGACCGACGCGGCAAAGGTTCCGGGCACGCCGCGCCGCATGGCGTAGTCGCCCAGCAGGACGCCCAGCTCGTCACCCGTCAGGCGCCGCCAAGTGCCGTCGATCGGCGCGGCGGCGGCGCAGCGGTCAGCATCGGGGTCGGTGGCGACGGCGATGTCGGCGCCTCGCAGCTTCGCCAGCGAGATGACCAGATCCATGGCGCCGGGTTCTTCCGGGTTGGGGAAGGGGACGGTGGGGAAATCCGGGTCAGGGTTCACCTGGCTTTCGACGATGAACGGCGCCGGAAAACGGGCGGCATCGATCACCTGGTGAATGGCTTTGGCGCCGACGCCGTGCATGGCGGTGTAGGCCCAGACGACTTGCCGGGTGGGGGTCGACGCGACGAGTCCGGCGACCCGGGCGACATAGGCCGCCAAGAGCTCGTCGCCAATCAGGTCGTAGCTCTCGGACCGGCCGATGCTTGCCAAAGGCCGGGCGGCCCGCCTGGCGATCTTGGCGGCAATCTGGGCGTCGACCGGTGGGATGATTTGCGAACCGTCACCCAGATAGACCTTGTAGCCGTTGTCCTGGGCCGGGTTGTGGCTGGCCGTCACCTGCACGCCGGCGGCGCAGCCGAGGTGGACGACACCGAAGGCAATCACCGGGGTCGGGGTGGGTTCGCGGGTCAGCAACGGCTTGAGCCCGGCGGCGGCCATCACCTCGGCGGTGTCGCGGGCAAACTCGGCCGACATGTGACGCGCGTCGTACCCGATCAGGACGGGCGAACCCGGTTTGACACCGCCAGCCGAAACCAGCCAGTCGGCGAAACCGGCGGCGGCCTGGGTCACCACCGCCCGGTTCATGCGGGCCGGGCCGGGACCCAGGGCGGCCCGAAGCCCCGCCGTCCCGAACGTCAGGGGACCCGAGAAGCAGTCTCTCAGTTGCGCCAGGGCGACCCGATCGCCGCCATCGGCGGCCGACATGAGGCGCGTCAGTTCGGCTCTCGTCTGCGGGTCTGGGTCTTGGGCAGCCCAAGCCTCGGCTTTGGCCCTGACGGTGCTTGTCATGCACTCAACTCTAGTGGCGACCGGCCGTCAGGCGCACTGCTTCGGCAAACTTGTTGTCCGGTAAGCTTGTGGCGTGACCACCGCGCAAATCGTTGTTCGTTTAGCCTGCCCGGACGACGCTTCGGCGATCCATGATGTGACGCTTCAGGCTTTTGCCGCTCGTCAACCACTCGATCCGCCGGCGGAGGCGCTGTCCGACACGCTGGACGACGTGGCCGGCGCCCTGGCCGGTCCCGGCTTCGGTGTCATCGGTCAAGTGGACGGCCAGATCGCCGGGTCGCTGCTGGTGCGCTTGGACGAGGCGGCCGGCGGTCAAAACATCGCCACTTTGCGGCGGGTCGGCGTGTTGCCCAAGTATCGTCACCTGGGCGTGGCCGACGCCATGGTGCGAAGCACACTTCGCGGGCTGGCCGATTCGGGAATTCGACGGGCTCGACTGCTGGCGCGGATGGAACTGCCGCAAATCGTGGCGTGGTGGCGGGCCCGAGGCTTCATGATCGACCATGATGTGCCCCACGGCTTCATCATGTCGGCCAACCTGCCGGCACCGATCGATGAGCCGACGCCAGACGACATGCGGGCTCTCGGGCGGTCACTGTCACGGCACCTGCGGGCGGGCGATCTCGTGATAGCATCCGGCGATCTGGGCGCCGGCAAGACCGTGCTGGCCCAGGGCATCGGGCAAGGCCTCGGGGTGGCCGAGGCGGTGATCTCGCCGACATTCGTTCTCTCCCGCGTCCACCGGTCGGCCAGCGGCCCAAGCCTGGTTCACGTCGACGCCTACCGGCTGGCCAGCGCGGCCGAGTTGGAGGACATCGACGTCGACGCCGCCCTGGCCGAGTCGGTGGTGTATGTGGAATGGGGCGCCGGCCTGGCCGAGGGTTTGAACGACGAGCGGCTGGAAATCCACATTGAGCGCCTGGCGGATGAGACACGCCGCGTCTACCTGATGCCCGTCGGGCGGCGTTGGCGCGAGGAGGCCTTCGATGAGTGAACTGGTGCTGGGCATCGACACGTCGACTTGTGTCTGTGTCGGGCTGGCGGACCGTGAGCGGGTGCTGGCGAGCCGCCTGGTGGGCGACACCCGCAGCCACGTCGAGCTTCTGGCCCAAACGGTGGCCGAAGTGGTGGCGCAGGCGGGCGCCGAACTGTCGGACGTGGGACGCATCGGCGTCGGCGTGGGGCCAGGCCCGTTCACGGGGCTGCGGGTCGGCATTGCCACGGCCCGGGTGCTGGGCGAGGCGCTGGGAGTGCCCGTCACGGGTGTGTGCGGCCTGGATGTGATCGCCGGATACGCGCCGTCAGGTGGCCCGTTCCTGGCGGTGTCTGATGCCCGCCGTCACGAGGTTTATTGGGCGCGCTACGACGCGTCCGGGCTGCGGGTGGACGGTCCCTTCGTCGGACCCCCGTCAAGCCTGCCCGAGCTGCCCGCGTTTGGCCCGGCGGTGGCGGTCTACCCGCAATTGGCCCGCGGGGGCGACGTTTTGGGCGTCGACGCCGGTTGGCTGGCCGCCCATCTCGACATGCTGCCGGACGTCGGCCTGGAGCCGCTGTATTTGCGTCAACCCGACGCCGAGGTGGCCAGCACGCGCAAGTCGACGCTGGTCAGCGGCCGCCTGCGCCTGCCGATCGGCGGGCCGCAATGAACCCGCTGCGTCCACAGGACGTCACGGTGCGGGCGGCGAGCGTCGACGATCTGGGTGCCATCCAGGCGCTCGAAGAGGAGTGCTTCGACGAGGCTGAGCGCTGGTCTGGCCGCGCCTGGAAGGCTGAGCTGCAAAGCGGTGGGCTGGTGCTGGTCGCCTGCGTCAAGAACCAGCAGCCGGGTTGCGCGGTGTTCGAAGAGGTCGCCAGCGTCGCCAGCTTCCGCATCGCGGCGGACGAGGCCGAGTTGTTCAGCATCATGACGGCCCGGCAGTGGCGGGGGATGGGCCTGGCGACATGGCTGTTGGCGCGCGGGCTGCAATGGGCGAGCGACCGGGGAGCCACGCAGATGTTCCTGGAGGTGCGCCTCGGCAGTGGGGCCCGTGCCCTGTACGCCGACGCCGGTTTTGTGCCGGCCTACGAGCGCAGCAACTACTACGGGCCGGGCCTGCACGCCCTGGTCATGCGACGCGAACTGGGAGGCAACCATGAGTGAACCGCTGGTGATCGGCATCGAGTCAAGCTGCGACGAGACGAGCGTCGGCATCGTCCGCGGCACGCAGCTGCTGGCGGGTGAGGTGGCGTCGTCGGTCGATTTGCACGCCCGGTTTGGCGGCGTCGTGCCTGAGGTGGCCTCGCGCGCCCACCTTGAGGCCATCGTCCCGACCCTGCAGCGCGCACTGCAGAAAGCCGAGGTCGCCCCCGCCGACCTGGACGCCATCGCGGTGACGGCCGGGCCCGGGCTGATGGGATCGCTGGTCGTCGGTGTGGCGGCCGCCAAAGCCCTGGCTCTGGCTTGGGGCAAGCCGTTGTACGGGTTGAACCACCTGGTCGGCCACGTGGGTGTCGACATGCTTGAGCACGGCCCGCTGGCCCAGCCCAGCCTGGGGCTGCTGGTGTCGGGCGGTCACACGTCGCTGCTGCGGGTGGGCGACATCAC
>WRFI01000162.1 GCA_009778875.1 Propionibacteriaceae bacterium
CCGCGGCATCGGGCACACTGTCGTCTGGGGTGACAGTGAACGGGTTGGCGGTCATTCGAGTTGAAACAAACATAGTTTTCTCCTTTGAACCTATCCTCCCAGATAAGCCTTCTTGATGTCTTCCGTCTTCATTAATTCTGCCGCGTCGCCCGAGATGACGATGCGTCCGGTTTCCATGACGTAGGCCCGCTTGGCCACCTGGAGGGCTTTGTTGGCGTTCTGTTCGACTAACAGAATTGTCGTGCCGTCCTTGTTGATCTCTGTAATTATCTCAAAGATCTCTTGCACCAGCAGCGGCGCCAGGCCCATCGACGGCTCATCCAACAGCAGGATGCGCGGCTTGGCCATCATGGCGCGGCCCATCGCCAGCATCTGTTGCTCGCCTCCCGACAGCGTGCCGCCGAGCTGCTTGCGCCGGTCAGCCAGCACCGGGAAGCGCCCGAAAACCTCTTGCAGATCCTTGCCTCGGTTGCCGTCCTTGCGTCTATACGACCCCAGCTCCAGGTTTTCCAGCACGGTCATCTGGGTGAAGATCCGGCGTCCTTCCGGCACCTGGCTGAGCCCCAGGGCAACCCGGTTCGGCGCCGACATTTTGGTAATGTCCCGGCCATCGACCAAGACTGAACCGGCAGTGGGCTTCTTCAGCCCGGAGATGGTGCGCAAGGTGGTGGATTTGCCGGCGCCGTTGGCGCCAATCAGCGTGACGATCTCGCCGTCGTCGACCTGCAGTGAGATGCCTTTGAGGGCGTGGATTCCGCCATAATGGACGTCGAGGTCTTTGATCTCAAGCATCGGCCGCCTCCTCGCCCAAGTACGCCTCGATGACGGCCGGGTTGTGCTGGATTTCCGACGGCGTGCCGGAGGCAATCAGGACACCGTGGTCGAGAACGTAGATGCGCTCGCAGATGTCCATCACCAATGACATGTCGTGCTCGATCAGCAGAATCGTCAAGTTGAAGTTCGTGCGCAGCCAACCGATCAGTTCGGTCAAGTCGGCCGTCTCGGCCGGGTTCATGCCGGCAGCCGGCTCATCCAGCAGCAGAAGCACCGGATGTGTCGCCATGGCCCGGGCGATCTCGAGGCGCCGCTGCTTGCCGTAGGGCAGGTTCTGGGCCAGCTCGTTGGCGTCGTCCTCCAGTCCCATGATGCGCAGCAACTCAAGGCTCTCATCGCGAATCTGCTTCTCCAGCCGGCCGTATCGCAGCGTGTGCAGAAAAGCGGTCGCCAGGCTATACGGCACATTGTGCTGCAGCGCGATCATGACATTTTCGATCACCGGCAACGCCCGGAACAGGCGGATGTTCTGAAAGGTACGTCCGATGCCCGCCCAGCAGATGGCATACGGCTTCATGCCACCGAGGTTGCTCACCTTTTGGCCGCGCGTGAACGTCACCTTGCCGGACGTTGGCGGGTAGACGCCCGTCAGAAGGTTGAAGATCGATGTCTTGCCGGCACCGTTGGGCCCGATCAGGCCGACCAATTCACCGACAGCCAAGTTCATGTCGACGTTCGAGACGGCGCTCAGTCCGCCGAAGTTCAGCGTCACGTTCGACAGGGTGAGGATGTCGCCATCCGTGGTGACGGTGTCGCTCATGACGTCACCTCCGCCGGCTCCAGCCGACCCTCACCGGCCGGCACCGGCTCTTCGTCGGGTGGTCGCCGTCGCTTGGGCAGGATACTTCGGAAGAGCCTGATCGAAAGCTCCTTATCGCCCATCAAACCTTGGGGACGGAAAACCATCAGAATAATCAGGATCAGGCTGTAAAGAATCATCCGGATCGGCACGAGGTTCGGGTCCGCCAGAAGAACGTTGACCACGCCCAGCAATATGGCCGCGATGACTGAGCCCGAGATGCTGCCCAGACCGCCAAGGACGACGATGACCAAGATGTTGAACGACATCATGAAGCTGAACGTCTTGGGGACGATCCAATAGAAGTACGACCCGTACATGCCCCCGGCCACACCGCCAAAGAAGGCACCGACGACGAAGGCCAGCGTCTTGGCTTTGGTGGTGTTGACGCCAATGGACTCGGCGGCGATCTCGTTTTCGCGGACGGCAATGGACTCGCGCCCCGCCCGCGAACGGATGTAATTGGCGATCAGGACGACCGACCCGGCGGTCAAAATGAACATCCACGTCCAGTTCAGGTAGCGGCTTGGGAACAAACCGCTGGCGCCGCCGGTGAACGTGAAGTTCTGCATCAGCACGCGAATGATCTCTGCCATGCCCAAGGTGGCAATAGCCAGGTAGTCGCCGCGCAGACGCAATGTCGGCAGACCGATCAACAAGCCGATGGCGGCAGCAACCAAGGCACCCAGCACGATACCGCCCAACATGCCCCAGATGGTGGGAAAGTGCAAGGTCACAAGAGCCGTCGTGTAGGCGCCAAGCGCCATAAAACCGGCATGGCCGAGCGAGAACTGCCCGGTGAATCCAACGATCAGGTTTAGGCTGACCGCGAGCACGATGTTGATGCAAACCAGCGCGATCGTGTCTTGGTAGAAGCTGTCTATGATGCCCACCCGCATCAACAGGTAAACGATCGCAAAGGTCGCGACCAGCGCGATGCCGTTTAGCAACACAGGACGAAGTTGGCGAAGCATCACACCTTCTCCTTCGTGTTCTTGCCCAGCAAACCAGCCGGTTTGATGATCAGGATCAGGATCAACACCAGGAACACCACCGCATCGCTGTACGTCGACAAGCCGACACCCTTGGCGATGGTCTCAATGAACCCAACCGCGTAGGCGCCGAGCAGCGCACCCGGGATCAGCCCGATGCCACCGAAAACCGCCGCAACGAACGCTTTCAGGCCGGGCATCAAACCCATCAATGGGTTGATGCTGACGTAATACAAGCCCCACATGACGCCCGCTGCACCAGCCAAGGCGGACCCGATTGCGAATGTGACGGAAATCGTGTTGTCGACGTTGATGCCCATGAGACGGGCCGCGTCAGCGTCCTGGGAGACGGCCCGCATGGCCTTGCCGACCCGCGTGCGCTGGACGATAAGCTGCAAGATGATCATCAGCAACACCGATATGCCGATGATGACGAGTTGGATGTTCTTGATGATCACGCCGTGGATTGTGAACGATCCGGCCATGAACCCCGTCAAATCTGGGTAGGCCTTGGGGTTTGCCCCGACGAAGTACATCATGACGTACTCAAGGAACAACGAGACGCCGATGGCGGTGATCAGCGCGGCGATACGGGTGGAGTTGCGCAGCGGCTTGTAGGCCACGCGCTCAATGACGACGCCAAGCACGGCGCAGGCGGCCATCGCCGTCGCCAGGGCTGCAAACATGTTCATGTGCAGTGCCGTCATGGAGAACCAGCCGACGTAGGCTCCAACCATCAAGACGTCGCCGTGGGCGAAGTTGATCAGTTGGATGATGCCATACACCATCGTGTAGCCCAAGGCAATGAGCGCGTAGATGCTGCCCAACGAGAGCCCGTTTATGAGCTGTTGGAAGACTTCCACCGGCCATCCTTTCTTCACGCTACCGCGACATTTTAGACATAGGGGCTGGAACATAGTGCTCCAGCCCCTATGCGATTGTCAAACACTACCCGACTTACGAAGCGGCAGCAGGTGCCACCGTCGTGGCGGCAGCCTGGTCTCCGTTCTTCAGTTCGATCACCACAATGCTCTTGATGACATTGTGGGTCGCGGGGTCAACGCTCAACGTGCCGGTGACGGCCGGGAAGTCCTTCGTTGCCGCCATGGCATCGGCGATCGACTGTCCGTCGGTGCCGCTGGCATTTGTGATGGCGTTAGCAATGAAGTTCATGGTGTCGTAGCCCATGGCGTTGAAGCCGCTGGGATCGGTGCCATTCTTGGCCTTCCAGTCGCTCACGAACTGTGTAACGCGCGGATCCTGGTTCAGCGGCGAGTAGTGGTTCGTGAAGTAGACGTTGTTCAGCGCGTCAGCGCCGCCCAGATCCTTCAGGGTGGGCGAGTCGTAGCCGTCGTCGCCCATCACTGGCTGGTTGATGCCCATGCCGCGAGCGGCCTTGATGATCAGGCCAGCCTCTTGGTAGTAGCCCGGCAGGTAGAGAATGTCGAACTGCTCTGACTTGATCTTGGTCAACACGGCGTTGAAGTCCGTGTCGCCAGCCGCGTATGACTGGGTGTCGACGATCGTCCCGCCGCCGGCGGTGAAGGAGTCATTGAACGTCTTTGCCAAGCCCTTGGCGTAGTCAGACGAGTTGTCCATGTAGATGACAGCCGTCTTGGCGTTGAGGGTGTTGAGGGCGAACGTGGCCGCCGAGCTGCCCTGGAAGGAGTCAGCGACGCAGGTGCGGAAGGCAAAGGGCTGCACGTTTCCGTTCGCGTCCACCGTCGCGGCATCAGCCGTCGCGGAGCCCGAGACAACCGGCACCTTGTTGGCGTTGGCGACCGGGATGGTGGCCATGAAGGAACCCGAGGTGGCCGGGCCGATCATCGCAACCACTTTGTCCTGCGTGGCCAGCTTGGTGGCCATCTGCGTGGCCACAGCCGGATCGGACTGCGTGTCATAGGAAATCAACTGAACCTGCTGGCCTTTGATGCCGCCGTTGGCGTTGATCTCGTCAACCGCCACTTGGGCACCCTTGAGAATGTCAGAGCCGTAGCTGGCGACCGCGCCGGACTGCTCGGAGGCCAAGCCAATTTTGATGGTGCCACCGGTGGCAGTCGTGGTGGTGCCGGTGTCGCCAGGAGTAGTAGTGGTGCCCCCGCCCGAGTTGCTTGCGCACCCGGCGAAAAGGGCCATGCCCATCGCTGCGGCGAGGAGCCCAGTTGTGATTCGCTTCATCTGTGCTGC
>WRFI01000163.1 GCA_009778875.1 Propionibacteriaceae bacterium
CCGGCGTTTGCCTTATATCATCGTCGGAATCCCAATCGCCGCCGTGTCGTTCGCCCTGCTGCCGCGGATGGGATCGTTGGCGCCACTGCTTTGCGTTTTGGTCGTCTTTTGTGTTGTCATGGCAACGTGGCGCACGCCCGTCGTGTCATTGATGCCCGACCTTGTGCCGGGCCCGTTACGCAGCCAGGCAAACGGGATTGTCAATATGCTGGGTGGCATCGGTTCACTGCTGGCTTTCGTCGGTGGCGGCCTGCTGTTCAATGCCGGTGGCTTCCCGCTGCCCTTCCTGGTGGCATCCGTCATCATGATATTGGCGCTGCTGGTGCTGGTGACGAAGGTGCGCGAGCCGCCGCGTGCTTTCGAGCCGCAAACAAAGGCGCCGAAGGTTCAATTGGCCACCAGCGAATGGCGCAGCTTGTTCCTCATTCTTTCGGCCATCTTTTTCTGGTTCGTCGGCTACAACGCCATCGAAACCTATTTCACCTTGTTCGCGACAAATACGTTGGGTGTGAAACCGGGGACGGCTTCGATCCTTTTGGGTGTCTACGCGATTGCTTTTCTGGCGTTCGCCGTGCCGGCGGGTTTCATCGGCGCGAGGTTCGGGCGCCGCAAGACCATGCTGATCGGGCTCGGCGGTATCGTCATCTGTTTCATCCCCATGGTTTTCAACGTCAGTGTCACCGCGACAATTGTGTGCTTGCTTCTGGGAGGGCTGTTTTGGGGCTGCATCAATATCAACTCGCTGCCCATGGTGCTGAAACTCGGTGGTGACAAGTTGGTCGGCACGTTCACGGGATTGTATTACCTATTCTCCGTTGCCGCGGCGATTGTCGGTCCGCCGGTTGCCGGCTGGTTGATCGACACGGCGCGAAATCATCAGATACTATTCATTCCGACCGGCGAGAATTATCGAGTGTTGTTCCTGTATTGCTGCGTCGCCTTCGCCATCGCGTTGGTCATCCTGTCGTTCGTTCGCCACGGCGAAGACAACGTGCGCACAGGCTCCGAAGTGAAGGTGTAAATTGCCCTCCTTGGTTAGGGGTGGCAGGCCCGAAGGGGCTGACGGGGTGGGCGGTCACCTTTCTGCACACGCGCAAGAAAACCACCCCGTCGGCTCCGCCGACACCCCTCCCCAGAGGGGAATCTTCCTTGGCTGTGGCGCTGCCCTTCCTTGAGGGACTGCCCTGGCGGCTCCGCCGCCGCCCCCCGTAAGGAGGGGGATGGGCCGGTCAGAAGCCCAGGCGGGCCAACTTTTTGGGGTCGCGCTGCCAGTTTTCCATCACCTTGACCCGCAGGTCCAGGTGCACGCGCATGCTTAGCAGGGCGTTGATCCTCAGGCGGGCGGCCGTGCCGATTTCACGGATCATCTCGCCTCCCCGGCCGATGACTATGTGCTTTTGCGAATCGCGCTCGACCACCAGGTTGGCGAAGATATCCCACAGCGGCTTGTCGACCGGGCGGTCGGGGCGCTCGTTGATCTCCATCACCTCGACCGTGATCGAGTGGGGCAACTCGTCGCGCACCAGCTCCAGCGCCGCCTCGCGGATCAGCTCGGCGATCATCACGTCGCTCGGCTCGTCCGTCACCTCGTCCCCCGGGTAGAAGCGCGGCCCGGGCGCCAGCAGCGAGCCCAGCACGTCGCGCACCTCGTCAACCTGCCAGCCGGTGACGCCCGAACAGGGGACGATATGAGCCCACTCGATTCCGGCCGCCGCGCCAGCGGCGTCGATGCTCAGCAGATGCTCGCTCAAACGCTCGCCACCACCTCGCCGGTTTTGTTGCCACCCGTCCTCGACCACCCCGTCGGCTCCGCCGCCACCCCTCCTAAGGAGGGGAATTACCCGGTCGGCCTTCGTCGCCAGCGCCACCAGCGGGGGACGGGGCGCCAGCCCCGCCAACTGCTCGATGATCCGCTGGTCACCCGGCCCCAGGCGCTGATCGGCCGGCAGGCACACGCCGATGATGTCGACGTCGCTCAAGGTCTCGGCCACCAGATCATTCAGCCGCGTCTGCAGCAGCGCCCTCGGCTTGGACAGCCCGGGCGTGTCGATCATCACAAGCTGCGACCCGGGTCGATTGATGATGCCCCGAATCGCGTGGCGCGTCGTCTGAGGCTTGTCCGACACGATGGCGACCTGCCGGCCGACCAGTGCGTTCAGCAGCGTCGACTTGCCGGTATTCGGGCGTCCAACCAGGCAGACAAAACCGGAACGAAACTCTGCCGCGTCATTCATGGTCCACCTCCGAGGCAGGTTCGCTTGTCCGATCCGGGACGGGACGGACAACCAGCGTGGCGATTTGGTGACGCCGCCCCGTCGCCTGATCGGCGACGAATTCAAGGCCGCGCCAATCGACCCGCGCCCCCGGCGTTGGCACCTTGCTCAAGACCTTGCCCATCAAGCCGGCGGCCGTCTCGACTTCCTCGTCCTCAAGATCGACGCCCATCAGCTCGCTCAGCTCGTCCAGCGCCAGGCGGACCGGCACCCGATAGGCGCCGTCACCCAGCGACTCCACCGCCACCGGCTCGGCGTCATACTCGTCGGTTATCTCGCCGACGATCTCTTCGACGATGTCCTCGAGCGTGACAATGCCGGCCATGCCGCCGAACTCGTCCACGACGATCATCATGTGCGTGCGGGTGGCCTGCATGTCGCGCAGCAGCTTGTCAACGGGCTTGGAGTCGGGGCAAAACGCCGCCGGGCGCATGATGTCGCGAACCAGCTCTTTTCGCTGCGCCTCGGGCTTGTAGAAGATTCGCGCCATGATGTCCTTGACGTGCAGCACGCCGACGATGTCGTCCAAAGTTTCGCCCGTCACCGGAATTCGCGAGTACCCGGTTTGCAGCGCCTTCAGCAGCCCCTGGCGAAGCGTCATGCCCGACTCGACCACCAACACGTCCGTGCGCGGCACCATCACCTCGCGGACGATCGTGTCGCCCAACTCGAAGACGGAGTGGATCATGTCGGCCTCGTCCTCTTCGATGAGGTCGCGGTCCTCGGCGTAATCGACCAGGTCTCGCAGCTCCGCCTCCGTCGTGAACGGCCCGTCGGTGAACCCGCGCCCCGGCGTGACGGCGTTGCCGATGACGATCAACAACTGCGCCACCGGGCCGAACACCGTCGTCAACAGGTTCATCAGGCGAGCCGAGTGGGTCGCCACCCACACCGCCTTTTGACGGCCCAGCGTCTGCGGCCCGACCCCCCAGACGATGAACCACAACAGCAACAGCACGACGCCGGCCACCAAGAGCTCGGCCCACAGCTCCTTGATGTGGTCGAACACCACGACCGCGATCAAAAGCGCGGCCACCACCTGGGCGATGATCCGCAACAGCGTGGACGTGTTGATCGTCGGCGCCGGGTCTTCGGCGATATCCAACACCAGCGCCGAACCCGGGATGCCTGCCTCGACCAGCTCGTTGGCCCGCGCCCGCGACATGGAGTGGAACGCCGCCTCGACCGCCGCGAACCACATCGCCACGATCGCCAAAACGACGGCGACGACGATGCGTATCCAATCAGCGTGGGTCATCACTTGTTGGCCCGACGCTTGTTCCATTCACGGATCAGCCGGTCGTTCAGCGCGAACATTTCGGCCGATTCGGCTGGTTCCGCATGGTCGTAGCCCAACAGATGCAAAAGCCCGTGGATCAGCAGATACTCGGCCTCGTCGTCGGGAAGACGCCCGTTCTCGGCCGCCTGGCGCATCGTCACGGCCGGGCACAGCACGATGTCGCCCAGCATGCCCTGCGGCGCCGGCTGCCCCGGCGCGGGCACTCGCAGCTCGTCCATCGGGAAGCTCATGACGTCGGTCGGCCCGGGCAGGTCCAGGAACGTGGTGTGGTAGTGCGTCATCGTCGGCTCGTCGACCAGCACAATGGACAAATCGACCTGCGGATGAATCCGCAGCTCGCGCAGCGCGAAGGCCGCCAGCCGCACCAGCCCCTTCTCGTCGGCCGGCAGGCCCGACTCATTATTGATGTCGATCATGCGTGACCTCCCCGGCGCGGACGGCTGGATGCCCGCACGATGGTCTGCTCAAGCGTTGCCTCATACCTGTCGTAGGCGGCCACAATCCGGCCCACCAAGGCGTGGCGAACCACATCGGCGTTGGTCAGCATGATGAAGGCGATGTCGTCCACCCCGTCCAGAATGCCGCGCACCTCTTTCAGCCCCGACCGCTGCCCGCCGGGCAAATCGATCTGGGTGATGTCGCCGGTCACCACGACTTTCGAGCCGAACCCCAGACGCGTCAAGAACATCTTCATCTGCTCCATGGACGTGTTCTGGGCCTCGTCCAGCACGATGAACGCGTCGTTCAGGGTGCGGCCGCGCATGTAGGCCAGCGGCGCCACCTCGATGACGCCGTTGGTCATCAGCTTGGGTATCGAATCGGGGTCGACCATGTCGTGCAAGGCGTCATAGAGGGGACGCAGGTACGGGTCGATCTTGTCCGACAGGGTGCCAGGCAGGAAGCCCAGCCGCTCGCCGGCCTCGATGGCGGGGCGCGTCAAGATGATGCGGTTGACCTGCTTGGTTTGAAGGGCTTGGACGGCCTTGGCCATCGCCAGGTATGTCTTGCCGGTGCCGGCCGGGCCGATGCCGAACACGATGGTGTGCTTGTCGATGGCGTCGACGTAGCGCTTCTGGTTCAGGGTCTTGGGACGGATGGTCTTGCCCCGGTTGCTCAAGATGTTGGCCGTCAAAACCTCGGCCGGGCGCTCGCTGCCGTCCGAATCGGCCTGCCGCGTCATGCCCACCAGGCGGGCGACGGAGTCGACGGTCATGCCCTGC